>DATHXP010000314.1:0-17698 GCA_035459605.1 Halomonas sp.
GCAGAGTGAAATCGAAAACCTAAAGGGCAGCCATTGTAGCAAAAGGGCACCGCCGCGCCACGCGCCGGGGTGCGCCCGACCGCCAATACGGGGTAGAGTAGAGGCTTTCTGCCCTTGCCCGCCCAAGCCGTTCGCGGCGGCGACTGTGACTGAATTCGACCCATGATCGCACGACTGGACCCTTATCACGCGAGCACCGACGCGCGCTATCTGCGCTTTCTCGAGGCGCTCAAAGACGCCGGCTTCGAAGGCGAGATTGCCCCGACGCTGGGCCAGCGCACGGCGCTGGCCACCGACAACTCGATCTATCAGCGTCTGCCCCAGGCGGTGGTCTACCCGCGCGATGCCGACGACCTGGAGCGCCTCGCCCGGCTGGCTGGACACGAGGAGTTTCGCGATATCGTGCTGACGCCGCGCGGCGGCGGCACCGGCACCAACGGCCAGTCGCTGACCGACGGCCTGGTGGTGGACGTCTCGCGCCACATGAACGCGATTCTCGATATCGACGTCGACAACCGTCGCGTGCGGGTGCAGGCCGGCGTGGTCAAGGACCAGCTCAACGCGGCGCTCAAGCCCTTTGGTCTGTTCTTCGCCCCCGAGCTTTCCACCTCCAACCGCGCCACCATCGGCGGCATGATCGCCACCGACGCCAGCGGCCAGGGCAGCTGCGAGTACGGCAAGACCCGCGACCACGTGCTCGAACTCGACAGCGTGCTGCTCGGCGGCGAGCGCCTGCACAGTCGTCCGGTCAGCGAAGATGAGCTCGACAACCTGTGCGCGCGCAGCGACCAGGTGGGTCGGGTGTACCGCCGGACGCGACGCATCATCGACGGCGAGCGTCAGCGCATCGCAGACATTTTCCCGCCGCTCAACCGCTGCCTGACCGGCTACGACCTGGCGCACCTGAGAGCGGCAGACGGCAAGTTCGACCTCAACAGCGTGCTGTGCGGCGCCGAGGGCTCGCTGGCCCTGACCAACGAGGCCGTGCTCAACGTATTGCCGATTCCGGCGCATTCGACGCTGGTCAACGTGCGCTACGCCGGCTTCATGGACGCCCTGCGCGACGCTCGAGCGCTGATGGCAAGCGGCAGCTCTTCACAAACCCAGCCGCAGGCGCGCCCCACCTCCATCGAGACGGTGGACAGCAAGGTGCTGGGCCTGGCCATGCAGGATGTGGTGTGGGACGGCGTGGCCGAGTTCTTTCCGCAGAGTGACCCCGATGCCCCCGCTACCGCCGGCATCAACCTGGTCGAGTTCAACGACGACGACCCCGAACGGCTGGCCGCGCGGGTCAAGGTCTTCTGCGCGCACCTGGAAAACGACGCAAGCGTCGCGCGGCTGGGCTATACCCTGGCCCGGGGCCGCGAGCAGATCGGTCGCGTCTACGCCATGCGCAAGCGCGCCGTGGGCCTGCTGGGCAACGCCGAGGGCGAGAAGCGCCCGATCCCGTTCGTCGAGGACACCGCGGTACCGCCCGAGCACCTGGCCGACTACATCGCCGAGTTCCGCGCCCTGCTGGACGCCCGCGGCCTGGAGTACGGCATGTTTGGCCACGTTGATGCCGGGGTGCTGCACGTGCGCCCGGCCATCGACATGAAGGACCCGGCCCAGGAGGGCCTGATTCGCGAGGTTTCCGACGAGGTCGCCGCGCTGACGCAAAAATACCACGGCCTGCTGTGGGGCGAGCACGGCAAGGGGGTGCGCTCGGAATACGCCCCGGCGTTCTTTGGCGCGCTCTACCCGAGCCTGCAGCGGCTGAAGGCGGCCTTTGATCCGTATAACCAGCTCAACCCGGGCAAGATCGCCACGCCGTTCTCTATCTCGCCCGAAGATGCGAGTACCGCTTCTAACAGGCCCGAGGACGCCGCTGATAAGAACGCATCGGCGGCAGACCTGAGCGAAGGTCATTTGCCAGGGATGGCAAATGTAGCGCCCAGGGAAGGGTTCACAGCGCCTTCGCGAAGGCCTGCCGCCGAGTCCACTCCCCCCGCCAGCAACAATGAAGAACGGCCGGTCAAGTGGGTCGATGCGGGCCTGCTGACCATCGACGGCGTGCCGACCCGCGGCCTGTTCGATCGCCAGATCGACGCGCGGATCTGGCAGGCCCACGCGGCGACCGTCTACTGCAACGGCAACGGCGCCTGCTACAACTACGATCCCGACGACGTGATGTGCCCGTCGTGGAAGGCCACCCGCGATCGCGTCCATTCGACCAAGGGCCGCGCCAGCCTGATCCGCGAGTGGCTGCGCCTGCAGGGCCACGCCGGGGTCGACCTGGTGGAGGTCGCGCGCACCCAGCGGGCCGAGGGCGCCTGGGGCGCCATCAAGCACCTTCCCCGGCGCACGCTGAACACCCTGCGGCGGCGCCGGCAGGACGACTTCTCCCATCAGGTCTACGATGCCATGGCGGGATGTCTGGCGTGCAAGGCCTGCGCCGGCCAGTGTCCGGTCAAGGTCAACGTGCCCGACTCGCGCGCGCAGTTTCTCGAGGTCTACCACGGCCGCTACCTGCGCCCGGCCCGAGACTACCTGATCGGCGGCCTCGAGTTCATGATGCCGGCGCTGGCGCGCATTGCCCCGCTGTACAACGCTGCTCTGGACAGCCGCCTGGTCGCGCGGCTGCTGGCCGGGCCGATCGGCATGGTCGACAGCCCCAAGCTGTCCCGCGCGCGCCTGGCCAAGCAGCTCAAAGCCTGGGGCGTGGCCACGGCGACGCCAACCGCGCTGGGCCAGCTGACCGAGGCCCAGCGTGGGCGCAGCGTGGTGCTGGTGCAGGACGCCTTCACCAGCTACTTCGAATCGCAGCTGGTAATGGATATCGTCGAGCTGCTGGGGCGTCTCGATATCCGCGTGTTCGTCGCGCCCTTCTCGCCCAACGGCAAGCCGCTGCAGGTGCAGGGCTTTCTCGGCGCCTTCCAGCGCACCGCGCAAAAGCAGGCCAGAAAGCTCATGATGCTGGCCGAGTACGGCGTGCCGCTGGTCGGCATCGATCCGGCCATGACCCTGGCCTACCGCCAGGAGTACGTGAAGGCGCTGGGTGAGCAGGCCGTGCCCGAGGTGCAGCTACTCAGCGAATGGCTGGTGGATCTGGCCCCGCAGCTGAGCGTTGACGTGACGACCGGCAGCCACGCCATCCGCGACCCCGGCTATCGGCTGCTGGCCCACTGCACCGAGAAAACCAGCGTCCCGGCGGCGCCCCGGCAGTGGCAGCAGCTGTTTGCCGCTTTCGGTCTGGAACTCGACATCGTTGCCAGCAACTGCTGCGGCATGTCGGGCACCTACGGTCACGAGGCGCGCAATTTCGAGACGTCCAAGACCATCTACGCCCAGTCCTGGCAGCCTAAGGTGGAAGCGCCGGAAAACGCCGGACGCCTGCTGACCACCGGCTACTCGTGCCGCAGCCAGGCGCGGCGGCTGTCGGACGCCTCGCTTGCCCACCCGCTGCAGGGGCTGCTCGAGGCGCTCAAGCGCAGCGGGTGACTATAGCGCAAACGTAAAAGAGCGCCCGGCGGCAAGCCTGCCAGTGGGCGCTCTAACTGCCTCAGGAGGCGAATCCGTGAACCGCACCCTGATCCTTGTCGGTCTGATTGTCGTCGCCGCCGGCCTGCTGTGGCCGTGGCTTTCCAAGCTTCCTATTGGTCAGCTGCCCGGCGACATCATCATTCGCCGGCCGTACTCCACGTTCTACTTCCCCATCACCACCATGGTGCTGATCAGCCTGGCGCTGTCGGCGCTGCTGTGGCTGCTCAATCGCTGAGGGGCTAAGTGCCTAGACCACTTACGGCAATGGCCTGCAGCAAGATATGCTCGCGAGAAACACATCAAACAGCCGCTTGCAAAGAGACTCGCTGCAAACGATCGAGGGCCAGCTTCACCTCGGAGAGATCAAACAGCTTGAGCTTGCGCCGGGCCCATCGCTCTCCCGCCGGCCAGTGGCCGACGCTTTCCAGCAGTGCCCGTGGCTCTGGCGCGACCTGCTCCTGATCCAGCAGCCAATCCACCGTGGACAGCAGCTCCAGCCCGAACGGCGATTCGAAGCCATCAATCAGGCGAGTGGCTTTCTCCAGAGCCGGTAAATACGCCTTGGCCTCGGACTTGAGATACAGCTCCACAGCGTCGCGTCTGGCATCGTTGAACCAGATGGTATCCAGCGGACCGCAGTCGCTAATGCGCTTGTCGCTTTTCAGGTAGCTGCCATCCAGCGCGTCCAGCAAGTGGCGCAAGCGGTCGGCATAGGGGCCGTAATTACTGGCCACAAAACGCAGGTCGAGCGTTTCCAGCCCTTCCGATTCAATGGCCCGCTCCAGAAACCAGGCCAGCTTCTGAATCTCCAGCAGGCTGCACTCCATACCCAGCACCCAGTAGCGCCGCACCAGCTCGGCAATCAGGGCGCGGGCCGGGGTCAGCGCTTCCACGCCGCGGGGCTTAGCCACATTCTGATACCGGGCAGTGGGCTCATAAACGACAATCTCCACTTCATCCAGATCAGCCAGCGCCTGCTCGATATGCGGTTTGACCTCCTCCCAGTTCAGGCCGCCATTGCCGGCCCCTAGGGGCGGAATGGCAATCGAGCGCACTCGATTTTCCTCGATAAAGCGACGCAGGTCGGCAAGGCCGTCAATAATCCACTCCATGCGCGACCTGGCGCGCCAGTGCTGTTTGGTAGGGAAGTTGACAATCCAGCGCGGACCCATCAGCTCGTCGGTTTCGGTCACGAACATCCTGCCGGTGCGCACCTCCCCCGCCTTACAGGCCTTGGCGTAGGCGGCCATGTTGGCGGGAAAGCGCTCCTTGAACATCAGCGCGATGCCCTTGCCCATGACCCCCACGGTATTGACGGTATTGACCAGCGCCTCAACGTCGGCGTCGAGCAGATTGCCCTGCGTATAAGTGATCATGGCCGCCTCCTCAGAAGTACCAGCCGGGCCGACAGTGAATCGCCAATGATACCCCAAGGTGTCCGGCCTGTTCTTGCAGCGCCTGGCATACCGTTGGCGTATAGCACACCGCTCCCAGCAGCGCCTGGATGGGCACTCGCCCGTGAATCAGCGCTTCGGCCTGGTAGCGCTCGATCTTTTCAGGGTCATCCGGGTCGCGCTGAAAGTTGCGCTGCTGAAGCAGCGGCCAGTCGATGGCGTTCAACTGGGTCAGTTCATTATAATAGTTGGCGGTGAGCGGGTAGGCATGACGGTCGGTGAAGACAAACGGCTGCCCCATCTCCGCCATCCGATGCAGGCTGGACACCAGGATAACGATATCGGCGTTGGCCACCTGACGAACTCCGCCCCGGCCAGTGTAAATGTTGTACATCATCGGCGAGAAGGGAGTGAAGTAGAAGGGTACGTAGTCGTTCAGCACGCCGCCCGGCGGCAGCGGTACCGCCCTGTGCGCGCGACGATCGATTAGTTCCTGATTGCCGATGGTCACCCAGTCCGCGGAACTGGCTATGTCGTTGCCGGCATGTAGGCCATTAGCCAGAATCCACGGCAAATTCTGACGATGGGTAATCCGCCAGATCAGCGCTTTGTCGGCGCACAGGTTGGCGTAACGGCTAGCCATGGACCGCCTCGGGTTCGGCCTTCGACTCGACCTGAACCGAGACCATGCTGCCGCGCAGATCGTTGCATGCGCGCAGCAGCAGGCTTACCAGATGCGGCAGTGTCAGCTTTCTGTTCATCAAGCCTTTCTATTCTCTACTCCATGAATCGTTATAGGCCACGCCTTGATTGATCAGAGCATGACGCTAGAAAAACAGCCGCCGCAGCGCCTCGCCGGGGTCGTCCTGGCGCATGAAAGCCTCGCCCACCAGGAAGCCGTTGACGTCGTGCTCGCGCATGCGCAGCACGTCGTCGCGGGTGTGGATGCCGGACTCGGTAATCACCGTAACGCCTGGTGGTATCCGCTCGAGCAGGTCGAGGGTCGTCTCCAGCCGCGTATCGAAGGTGTGCAGGTCGCGGTTGTTGATGCCGACCAGACTTAGGTCCAGCGCCAGGGCGCGCTCCAGCTCGTGGGCGTCGTGCACCTCGATCAGCACGTCCATGCCCAGCGTCCCGGCCTGGGCATTGAGATCCGTCAGGCGAGCGTCGTCCAGCGCGGCAACGATCAGCAGAATGCAGTCGGCGCCGATGGCCCGGGCCTCGCTGACCTGATAGCCGTGGCTGATGAAGTCCTTGCGGATGACTGGCAGCGCGCAGGCCTCGCGCGCCTCGACCAGAAAGTCCTCGTGGCCTTGGAAGAAATCCGCATCGGTGAGCACCGACAGGCAGGCCGCGCCGCCCTCGGCGTACTGCCGGGCGATCTCGCCGGGCTGAAAGTCCTCGCGAATCACGCCTTTGGACGGCGACGCCTTCTTGATCTCGGCAATGACCGCCGGATCGCCGGCGGCCATGCGCGCCTCCAGCGCCGCCACGAAGCCGCGCGGCGCCGACTGGCGCTCGGCCAGGGTCAGCAGCTCGGCCTCGCTGACGGCGCGGCGACGCTCGGCGACCTCCTCGTCCTTGCGGGCCATGATGCGGGTCAGGATGGTCGGGGGGTGTTCAGCACTGCTCATGTCGTCCTCCTCGGACCGGTCACTGGGAAAATACGCGGGTAAAATGGGCAAGCTCCCTGAGCTTCTCCAGCGCCAGCTTCGAGTCCTGGGCGTCTCGGGCCATGGCCACGCCTTCCTTTAGAGTGTCGGCCACCCCGGACACATAGAGCGCACCGCCGGCGTTCAGCGCCACGATATCGGCCGCCGGGCTCTCGCCTGCCAGCGCATGCTCGACCATCAGCAGGCTGCCTTCGGCAGAGTCCACCTTGAGCGAATCCAGCGGCTGGCGCTGCATGCCGAAATCTTCCGGGGCAATGCGGTACTGGTGAATCTCGCCGTCTCTGAGCTCGGCGACCAGGGTCGGGGCGGCTAGCGAGATCTCGTCCAGGCCATCTTCGGCGTAGACCACCAGCACATGGCGGCTGCCGAGCCGGCGCAGCACTTCTGCCATCAGCGGGACAAGCTCGGGCGAGTACACGCCCAGCATCTGGTTCGGCGCCCCGGCCGGGTTGGTCAGCGGGCCAAGAATGTTGAACAGCGTACGCACGCCCATTTCGCGGCGCGGTCCGATGGCATGGCGCATTGCCGGGTGATGGTTGGGGGCAAACATGAAGCCCACGCCGACCTCCTCGATGCAGCGCTTGACCTGATCCACCTTGAGGTCCAGACCAATGCCCGCCACGGCAAACAGATCGGCGCTGCCCGAGGCCGAAGAGACCCCGCGACCGCCGTGCTTGGCCACATGAGCACCGGCGGCGGCGGCCACGAAGCTCGAGGCGGTGGACACATTGAACAGGTTGGCACCGTCGCCGCCGGTGCCCACGATATCGACGACGTTCTCGCAGCTCAGCTCCACCGCGGTCATCAGCTCGCGCATGACGCTGGCCGCCGCGCTGACCTCTTCAGCGGTTTCGCCCTTCATCGCCATGCCCATCAGGAAGGCGGCCATCTGCGCATCGCTCGCCTCGCCGGTCATGATGGTACGCATGACCTGATAGGTGGTCTCGAAGCTCAGGTCTTCATGGCGCATCACCGCGCTGATCACGTCTCGCATTTGCATGACTGATGTCCTTTACCGCCTCAGCGTTGTTTCAAGAAGTTGGCCAGCAGCTCATGCCCCTGGCGAGAGAGAATCGACTCGGGATGAAACTGCACTCCCTCGACGTTCAGCTCGCGATGGCGCAGGCCCATGATCAAACCGGGCGTGATGTCCTCGTCATCGGTCCAGGCGGTCACTTCCAGGCATTCGGGCAGCGCGTCCTGCGCCACCACCAGCGAGTGGTAGCGCGTCACCGACAGCGGGTCTTCGAGGCCTGCAAACACGCCCTGCCCCCGATGGCGAACGGCCGAGGTCTTGCCGTGCATCACCTGCGGCGCTCGCACGACCCGACCGCCATACGCCTGCCCGATGGCCTGATGACCAAGGCAGATGCCGAGAATCGGTAGGCGGCCGGCGAAGTGGCGGATGGCCTCCATGGAAATACCCGCCTCGTTGGGCGTGCAGGGGCCGGGCGAGATCACCAGATGACTCGGCGCCAGCGCCTCGATATCGGCCAGGCTGATGGCGTCATTGCGATGGGTGACCACCTCGGCGCCCAATTCACCCAGATACTGCACCACGTTGTAGGTGAAGCTGTCGTAGTTGTCGATCATCAACACGAGCATGGCGTTATAAACCTTGTTTTACGGTGGACCGGCATGGAAACGCCGCCTCGACGGGCGGCGTTTTCACACTCGTCTGCTGCCGCCCTTTCGCTCAAGGGCGCCACTGGTGGGGCTTGTGCATCTGGCGGGATGGGATCATGAATGGAATGATGCCGCCAGCGAGCCCGGGGTGTCAATGTGGCGCCGGCTTCACCGAAGCAGCACCTCATTTCGCATTTCGCGTTTCGCGTCGTTTGCCATCCCGCAGATGGGTGACTAGGCTTTAAAGAGCTATTTAAAAGGCATCTTAATACTGAACCACCGAGGTGCGTCATGGTGAATCCGGCGTCTCTGCTCCCCGCGAGCCGCTCTGCCGTCGCCGTCAAGACACCGGTAGACGTCACGGCGGACCGCGATACGGCCTCCACCCGTCTTATCTATGTCTATCTCGGCTGTGCGACCTTCTGGCTGCTGGTGGGCACCCTGGTCGGCGCCTATCTGGGGCTCAAGTTCGCCACCCCGGACATCGACCACATCTCCTGGCTCTCTTACGGCCGCCTGCGCCCGGTACACACCAATACGGTGTTCTGGGGCTGGGCCTCGCTGGCGATGATCGCCCTGGCGCTTTACGTGGTGCCCAAGACCAGCCGGCGGCGGCTGCACAGCCTGCCGCTGGCCTGGGTGAGCCTGGCCCTGATCAACGCCGCCGTGCTGGTCGGCGACCTGCTGCTGATGTCCGGCATCAACAACGGCGGCCAGGAGTATCGCGAGTACATCTGGCCGGTGCAGGGCATTTTTGCCCTGGGCGTGATACTGGTGACTTACAACATGATTCGCACCATCGCGGGGCGTGCCATCGAGGAGATCTACATCTCCAACTGGTACATCATGGGCGGCTTCCTGTGGACGGTGGCGCTGATGGTGATCGCCTACATCCCCCTCTACCAGCAGACCGGCATCAGCGAGACGGTAATTCAGGGCTTCTATATGCACATGGGCGTGGGCATGTGGTTCACGCCCATGGTGCTGGGGCTGACCTACTACTTCCTGCCCAAGCTGCTCAACAAGCCGATCTACTCCTACTCCCTGGGCGTGCTGGCCTTCTGGACCCAGATGGTCTTCTACAGCATGATCGGCGCCCACCACTTCATCTTCGCGCCGACGCCCTGGTGGCTGCAGACCGTGGCAATCATCTTCAGCGTGGGCATGATCGTCACCCTCGCCGCGGGCACCGGCAACTTCCTGATGACCATGAAGGGCAGCTTTCGCACCGTGGCGCGCAGCTACAGCCTGCCCTTCATCCTGGTCGGGGTGATCGCCTATTTCCTGTTCTCGCTGCAGGGCACCTTCGAGGCGTTTCGCAGCCTGAACCGGGTCTGGCACTTCACCAACTTCACCATCGCCCACTCGCATCTGACCATGTACGGCTTCGTCGTCTTTCTCATCTGGGGCGGAATCTACGGTCTCGTGCCGCGCCTGACCGGGCGCGAGCCGTCGCATTTTCTGGCCGGCGTGCACTTCTGGTTCGCCTTCGTCGGCCTGGCCGTCTACACCATTGCCCTGATGATCGGCGGCACCCTGCAGGGTATGAGCTGGATGGCCGGCGACGCCTTCATCGACTCGGTAACGATGATGGCGCCCTTCTGGCTGTGGCGCGCCCTGGGTGGCGGCCTGATGTTCCTGTCGCACCTGCTATTTGCCTATAACCTGTGGTGCATGCGCCCCGTGCGTCACGAGTCGCGCCAGCCCCTGGCGGCGGAGGCGGCGGCATGAACTTCCATCGCAACCATTGGCTGCTGCTGGGCACGATCTTCTTTGGCTTCATCGGCCTGGCGCTGATCATCGCCATCCTTCCAGCCCTGTGGATGCAGCGCAACACTGCGCCGCTGCCCGGGGCAAAGCCGCTGTCGGATATCGAGCAGCGAGGGCTCGAGGTATATATCGCCGAGGGCTGCGTGGCCTGCCATACCCAGCAGGTGCGTCCACTGGCCATGGACCAGCTCTGGGGGCGTCCCGCGGCGGCGGCGGACTATGCGCTGCTCGGCCCCATGGACGTCTGGCGCCCCTACTCGCCGGCGGTGCTGGGCAGCGCGCGCACCGGCCCGGATCTGACCAGCATCGGCGCCCGGCAGTCCAGCGAAGTCTGGCAGTATCTGCATCTCTACAACCCTCGCGCGGTGGTCAAGGACTCGATCATGCCCGCCTATCCCTGGCTCTTCGAACCGGCCGCCGGCGCCGAGGGCGATGCTCCGGTGGTGACCGTTCCCGAAGCCTATGCGCCAAAAGGCGGTAAAGTCGTGCCTACGGAGCGGGGCCAGGCACTGGTGGCCTACCTGCTTGCCCTGCGCCAGACACCCATCGAAGGGGCCGGCGGTCCGACACAGGCCGCGTCTGCCGAAACGCGGCAGAGCGGCGCTCCGGAAGAAAGCAGTGCGAAGCAAGCCTCCGCCCAGGGCGCCACGCTTTACGCCAACACCTGCGCCAGCTGCCATCAGGCCAACGGCCAGGGCCTGCCGGGCACCTTCCCGCCCCTGGCGGGGGATGCGGTGGTGCTGGCGGAAGATCCCGGCATGCACATCGACACCATCCTGCACGGCGCCCAGGGCAGGACCATCGACGGCACCAAGTACGCCTCGCCGATGCCCGGCTTCGCCGACCAGCTCGACGACGACCAGGTTGCCGCCATCGTCAATCACGAGCGCAGCAGCTGGGGCAACGACGCGCCCGGAGTGACGGCGAAGGACGTCGCCGAGCGGCGCGAGGAAGGGAAAAAATGATGCGCGGCCTGTTTCTCGCTGCATCGATCGCGACGGGTTCGATCTCGGCTCAGGCCCGAGCCGCCGAGTTTGTCGACCATGTGGGCCTGGTGGACAAGCTGCTGGTGGCTGGCGGCGTCATCATCGTGCTGCTGGTCACGATCTACTGCATCAAGTGCTTTGTGCAGCCGGACGAACGCCAGGCGCGACATATCAAGCGGCGCATCTTGAAAGATGATGGGGAGGACAGGCCATGAATGATCAGAACCCTCTTTATCAGACCTCTTCCAATCGGGACGCTTCCAATCAGAGCTCCCGCGATCGGACACGCACCGATATCTTCCTTGACGACGGCGAGGAACCCATCATCACGCATCGCTCCCCGGTGCGCTTCCAGCTGGATACCACGGTCCTCGAGGATGGCCTGCATACGCTGCGCATCGAGGCCTACGACGCCAGCGGCCAGAAAGGCGTCAGGCACATCACCTTCGAGGTGCGCAACGGCCCGGGTATCGCCATCAACGGCCTGAGCGACAACGATATCCTCGAAGGCAAGATTCCGATTCTGGTCAACTCCTACGGCGGCGCCGGCGAGGCCCACTGGGAGCCCTCCCGGGCCGAGACCCCGGCGCCCACTCCCACCTGGGTCTGGGTACTGCTGATCGTCATCCTGATCTTCGGCGTTTTCTACGGCCTGCGGCAGTGGAACCCGCCGGCACCCTTTGCCGACACCCCGACCTACAGCGCACCGGCGACTCGCGGCGCGCCACCCGATCAGGCGGCCGAGTAAGCCCGGCCGCAAGCAGCTGCTGATACCGGACCACTGGACGATAGCGCAATTGATGCTATATCTGAGGCTATGGCGATGCTCATCGAGCAACCCCCCTCAAGCCAATCAACGATCGCCCAAGGAGCAATAATGGATCTCTCTCACTGGCAAGGCGCTCCTCGCCCGGAGCACAGCGTTCTGGAAGGCCGCTATACCCGGCTCGAGCCGCTCGACCCGACGCGGCACGCCAGCGATCTGCTGGCTGCGGCCCGGGCTTCCGCCGCCGACGACCGTTTCCGCTATCTGTCAGAAGAGCCGCCCGTTGACCTGGCCACCCTGACGCCGTGGCTTGAGCAGGCCTCCACCTCGCCCCACTCTCTATTCTTCGCGGTGATCGATCGCGAGACCGGCAAGGCCGAGGGGCGTCAGGCCCTGACTCGGATCGAGCCCTTGCACGGCGTCATCGAGATCGGCAGCATTTTCTGGGGGCTGGCCATCGCCCGCACCCGCGTTGCTACCGAAGCCTTTTATCTCATGGCAAGCGAGGTTTTCGACCAGCTCGGCTATCGACGGCTGGCGTGGCAAAGCGACAACAGCAATGATGTCTCCAAGCGCGCGGCCGAACGCTTTGGGTTTACTCTAGAGGGCGTGTTTCGTCAGCACAGAGTCATCAAGGGTCGCAACCGCGATACGGCCTGGTATGCCATCATCGATAGCGACTGGCCTCGGCTCAAGGCCAGCTATGAAGCCTGGCTGCACCCGGATAACTTCGACGAAAACCAGCGGCAGATAAACAGGCTGGAGTGCCAGCCGTCAACGCCTGCCTGATAAAAAGCAGCCGAAGGCAGGGCTATTGCAGTTGATCTTGTGACTCGGAGCTGATCCGGCAACAGGTCTGCGAGGGGGCGCTGTGAACCCGTCCATGGGCGCTACCGACGCCCCGCTGCGCTCTCGCTTCCTGCTTCGCTTGCAGGACCGGGGTTGGCCCTCCATGGCCAACCCGTTCGGCGGAGTCCGCCTCACCCATGGCGTCGAACCCCCTCTTTGACCTGTTCCCGGCGCTCCTCGTGGCGCCTAATTGCGATTGCCCTGCAGCCGAAGGGAAGACGCTGGAAGTAGACGTCGGCAGCTGGATGCCGGTCAAGGTGCTCAGTGCGCGCTTGATCCCTGCGGACCCTGTTCCGGCATGGCCCTGTCTCCCCCGGCATCCGGCCAGTAGTAGCTGTCGGGTAGAGGGCGCGGGCCGAAAATCGCCTGCCCTACGCGCACCAGCGTGGCACCCTCTTCGATGGCCAGCTCGAAGTCGCCGGACATGCCCATGGACAGCGTATCCATCCCGATGCCCTCGGGCAGCTTTTCGCGCAGCCGATCGCGCAGCTGGCGCAGGCAAGCGAAGCAGGGCCTAACACGGGCCGGATCGTCCGAGAAAACGGCCAGGGTCATCAGCCCCTTTACCCGCAGGCGTGAAAAAGCCGGCAGCTCATGAACGAAGGCGGGCACGTCGTCCGGCGCCAGCCCGAACTTGCTGGCTTCATTCGAGGTATTGACCTGGACCAGCACGTCCAGCGTGCGGTCTTCGATTTCGAGGCGTCGCTCCAGCACCTCGGCCAGGCGCAGGCTGTCAAGCGCCTGAAACTCGCTGGCAAAGCGTGCCACCTGCCTGGCCTTGTTGGTCTGAAGATGCCCGATCACCGACCAGCGCAGATCGGTGAGATCCGCCAGAGCCTCGGCCTTGCGCTGGGCCTCCTGCACCTTGTTTTCACCAAGCTCGCGACAGCCCGCCTGATAGGCCAATCGCAGGCGCGCCTCGTCCACGGTCTTGCTCACCGGCAGCAGGCGCACCTCACCGGGCTCGCGGCCCGCACGACGGCAGGCCGCAGCGATACGGCGCTTGACGTCGAGCAGGTTACGTTCAAGATCAACTAGCGTATGCGCAGCCGTGTACGTCATCGGTTCTCCTGATCAAGGTGAAAGGCAGCCGTGTCGACATGGCTTGCTCTCTGTCTGCGGGAGCCCAGCGCTCTTCACTCAGTGCAGGGGCGCCAGCTTGACCTCATCATGCCCCAGCGCCTGGGCAACATCGTACATTGCCTGATTGAGGAGCCTGTGGATGTTCTCGTCATAGGCCCGGCCGTGCTCGGCCTCGATGTCAGCCATCACCTGATTATGGATGCCGTGCGAGAGAGCCTTGTCGAAAAGATAGCCCGCCCACCAGGTGCCGTCATCCGTGGTGCCTGCGGTCACCAGCGTTTCGGCCAGTTTGGTACCCGTCAGATCTGCCGGCGCGGAAGGCAGCTCGACACCGGCCTCGGTGGCCCGCTTGAGCCCCACATTGACAGCAAGTGTCATGCCTTCGACGAAGTCACCCACGCTGTCCTCGTCGTACTGTTCGGTGAGCTTAGCGATTTCGCCATCCACGGTTTCTTGACCGAGCATCGATACCAGCGCATCCGAAAAGGAGAAGCTGTCGGCACCGCCCCCGGCCTCGACCAGAGCGGCAGTGACCTCCAGTGCCGGCTCGCCGTCGTAGGTCGGCCCGCCGAACCAGTTGCTCGTCTTGGCCGCGTCATCGTCAGTTTGAGCAAGTACCGCAGCGCTGAACAGCAGGATCAGGCCCGCCGCAAATATCGTGAAGGCTTTGCGTATCGTCATGACATTCACCTTTATGCGTCTACGGACCCGACGACCAACGCGATCGGGATGATCGGCAGCGTGCGAGCCCTGAGTGTCGGCGAGGCATCCCGGCCACTACCATAAAGGCATTATAGATGTGTCTTTAAGAAAGAGCCTTGATCTTTCCGGAAGCCTGGTCGATGCCGGCACGCGAAGCGACATGAGCCCGCGGCCAGACACGACATCTGTAATAAAAATGCCGCCCCATCAAAGGACGGCAGGATGATTCAGGCTGCGGGCAGCCTCCTTCAAGACCCCTGTTTGCAACTCAGGGTTCGAGGTTGTCCAGGCCGCGCTCGGCCATGGCCACGGCGCGGAACACCGCCCGCCCCTTGTTCAGGGTTTCCTGCCACTCGAGCTCCGGCACCGAGTCGGCAACGATGCCCGCCCCCGCCTGCACGTGCAGCTGGCCGTCCTTGATCACCGCGGTGCGGATGGCGATGGCGGTGTCCATGTTGCCGTGCCAGGACAGATAGCCCACCGCGCCCGAATAGATGCCGCGCTTGACCGGCTCGAGCTCGTCGATGATCTCCATTGCGCGAATCTTGGGCGCGCCGGACAACGTGCCCGCCGGAAAGGTGGCGCGCAGCGCATCCATCGCCGAAAGCCCGGGCCTGAGCCTGCCGGTCACGTTGGAGACGATATGCATGACGTGGGAGTAGCGCTCCACCGCCATCTTATCGGTGACTTCCACCGAGCCGGTTTCGCAGATGCGCCCCAGGTCATTGCGCCCCAGGTCGATCAGCATCAGGTGCTCGGCGACCTCCTTGGGATCGGCCAGCAGCTCGGCTTCCAGCGCCTGGTCCTCCTGTTCGGTGCTGCCGCGCACCCGGGTGCCGGCAATCGGCCGCAGGGTGACCTCGCCGTCCTCGAGGCGCGTCAGTATCTCCGGCGAGGATCCAACCACCTGATGATCGCCGAGATTGAGGAAGAACATGTAGGGCGAAGGGTTGAGGCTGCGCAGCGCCCGATAGAGGTCCAGCGGCGGCGCCTGATAGGGAATCGACATGCGCTGGGACGGCACGCACTGCATGACATCGCCGGCCAGCACGTATTCCTTGATCGTCTCCACCGCGGCCTTGAAGCCCTCCTCGGTGAAGCCCGAGGTGAAGTCGCCCTCCTCCACGCTTGCGCCGCCGCCACCGGGACTGCTGACGTTGAGGCTCGCGCCGCGCAGGCGCACTTCCAGACGCTCGAGACGCTGAACTGCCCGCTCGAACGCCGCCTCGTCGGCCGGATCGGCATGCGTCCACAGCGTCAGGCGGCCGGAGAGATTGTCGAACACCACCAGCTCGTCGCACACCATCAGCAGGATGTCCGGCACGCCGATGGGGTCGGGCTTGGCCGCCCCATGGGTGCCACGCAGCCGCGGCTCGATGTAGCGGATGGTGTCGTAGCCAAAATAGCCCACCAGGCCGCCGTCGAAGCGCGGCTGATCGTCGAGCCTGGGCACCTTGAAACGGTTCTGGAAGTCCTCGATCCAGCTCAGCGGATCGTCGACGCTCGCCGCTCCGACCACCTCGTCATCGACCAGGTGTCGCACCTCGAAGCCGTGCACCTCGAGGCGCTCGCGGCAGGGCAGCCCGATAATCGAGTAGCGCCCCCACTTCTCGCCGCCCTGCACCGACTCGAGCAGAAAGGTCCAGGGCGCGTCGGCCAGCTTCAGGTAGGTCGACAGCGGCGTATCAAGATCCGCCAGCACCTCCCGGATCACCGGAATTCGGTTGTAGCCGGCGTCGGCCAGCCGCTCGAAACGTTCGGGAGTCATCATGGTGCGTCAGTCGCCTTGCCAGAGAGAATCGACTTAAGCTAAACGAGCTGTGCCAGCGATTCAAGGGTGCCGTCGGGGCCGCTGAGCCGCACCGGCTCGCCGTGGTTATAGCCGTAGGGCACCGCCAGGGTACGAAAGCCGGCCGCCTTGCCGGCCATCACGTCGTGGCGAGAGTCGCCAACCATCAGGCAGCGCGAGGGCGCAACACCGAAGGTTTTGGCCGCGTGCAGCAGCGGCAGGGGGTCCGGTTTGCGCTCGGCCAGGCTGTCGCCGCCCAGGTAGAGCGCAAAGTGTTCGCGCAGGCCAAAATGCTCGAGCAGAGGGGCAATAAAGGCATGCGGCTTGTTGGTGATCAGCACCAGCGTCAGGCCCACCGCGCGCAGCCCGTCCAGCGCTTCACGAGCGCCGTCGTACAGCTGGGTACGATGGAAGGGTTCGCGAGCGTAGTGGTCGAGGAAGGCCGCGTGCGCCGCATCCAGCCGCGCCAGGCTGCTGGATTGCCCAAGCGCCTCTACCAGCGCGCGCTGCATCAGCACCCTGGCGCCGTTGCCCACCCAGTGGCGCACCCGAGCGGCGCCCGGTTCCGGCAGCCCCATTTGCCGCATGGCGGCATCCACCGCGGCAGCCATGTCGGGCACGGAGTCGACCAGGGTTCCGTCGAGATCGAAGGCGACCAGTTGCACATCGTCAAGCAGTGGATGCATCGGCTGTTTCCTGTTGGCTCGTCCTGACTGTCGGCCACCTGTTATGGCGTCAAACGCCGCGAGATGCAAGCCAGCGACGCTTGTCCGCCGCCGGCAGGCGCTTGATGGCGGCCTCGAGCCTGAGCGCCTCGCTGCGCGTGCCTACCGCCTCGTGATGCACCAGTAAAAGCGGCCCCCTGCCGCGCAGCGCCTTGGCACCGCGACCGCAAGCGTGCTCGGCCAGGCGGCGCTGCACGTCGGTAGTAATGCCGGTATACAGCGCTCCCGAGGCGGTCTCGATCAGGTAGAGGTGCCAGGCTGCCTCAAAGGCCTCGCTCACGGCAGCGCGGCGAGACGCTGGCGAAACTCGCCGATCACGCTGTCGTAGCGGTGCGGATCAGCCGCGTTACGGGCCTTGAACACCGCCGAGCCGGCCACGAAGGTATCGGCCCCGGCGGCGGCAATCTCGGCGATGTTGTCTACCTTGACGCCGCCGTCCACCTCCAGGCGAATATCGCGCCCGCTGGCGGTGATCCGCCGACGCACCTCGCGCAGCTTGTCCAGGGTTGTCGGGATGAACGACTGCCCGCCAAAGCCCGGATTGACGCTCATCAGCAGGATCATGTCGAGCCTGTCCATCACGTAGTCGAGATAGGTAAGCGGCGTGGCCGGATTGAACACCAGGCCGGCCTGGCAGCCGCCGTCGCGGATCAGCTGCAGCGAGCGGTCGATATGATCGGACGCCTCCGGGTGGAAGGTGATATAGCTGGCGCCGGCGTCGATGAAGTCGCCGATCAGCCGATCCACCGGACGCACCATCAGGTGCACGTCGATGGGCGCGGTCACGCCGTGCTCGCGCAGCGCCTCGCAGAC
>DATHXP010000315.1:0-6800 GCA_035459605.1 Halomonas sp.
CTCGACTTCGAGTCGGGCAAGGCCCGGCTGGGCATTGCCGACAGGGGCCTGTTTGGCAGGATGCCCTCGGTCATCGCCGCGGCACAGGGCATCAGCGAAGCTGAGTTTCTTGCCCAGGCGCGCACCCAGGCCAAGGGCATGGGCAATATGTTCGGCCCCGAGGTGGCGTCGGTGCTGATAGGGCTGGTCGACATGATGGAGGGGGCGGCCGGCCAGATGGTCGTATCGGTCACGCTGCCGTCCTACGCCGATTTGCAGGCATCCACGGATGATCCCCTGGGGCTGCCTGACAGGCTGTCGATGACGGTGGAGGCCGAGTAGCCTGCGCGGTGCAGAATATCAGTCGTCGCCGCCCATGTTTTAGCAACACTCAAGTCGAGGTGAGAAAAAATCGAGCCGTCGCGGCTGCCCCGCATGGGACAGCTGGCATGGGCTGCGGTATGCTAGTGCGTCTTAATTCAACCCCGACACGAGGTTCTCCGTCGATGTTTAGCCGTGACATGCAGATTGCCGGTTTCGATGATGTCCTGTTCGATGCGATGCAAAAAGAGAGCGCCCGCCAGGAAGCCCACATCGAGCTGATTGCCTCCGAAAACTATGCCAGCCCCCGCGTCATGGAGGCCCAGGGCAGCCAGCTCACCAACAAGTACGCGGAAGGCTATCCCGGCAAGCGCTACTACGGCGGCTGCGAGTATGTCGACATCGTCGAGCAGCTGGCCATCGACTACGCCAAGCAGCTGTTCGGTGCCAGCTATGCCAACGTCCAGCCACACTCCGGCTCCCAGGCCAACGGCGCCGTCTTCCAGGCGCTGATCACGCCCGGCGATACGATTCTGGGCATGAGCCTCGACGCCGGCGGCCACCTGACCCACGGGGCGCGCCCGAACTTCTCCGGCAAGCACTACAACGCGGTGCAGTACGGCATCGACGAGTCCGGTCGTATCGACTACGACGAGGTCGCCAAGCTGGCCCGCGAGCACAGGCCGAAGATGATCATCGCCGGCTTCTCCGCCTACTCGCAGATCATCGACTGGGCCAAGTTCCGCGAGATCGCAGACGAGGTGGGCGCCTATCTGCTGGTCGACATGGCCCACGTGGCCGGCCTGGTGGCCGCTGACGTATACCCCAACCCGGTTCCTCACGCCCACGTGGTGACCACCACCACCCACAAGACGCTGCGCGGCCCGCGCGGCGGCCTGATCCTCTCCGCCGAAGGCGACGCCGCCATGGAAAGGAAGCTGCAGTCTGCGGTGTTCCCCGGTATTCAGGGTGGTCCGCTGGAGCATGTGATTGCCGCCAAGGCGATCTGCTTCAAGGAGGCCATGGAGCCCGAGTTCACCACCTACCAGCAGCAGGTGGTGAAGAACGCCCAGACCATGGCGGATGTGTTCATGGCGCGCGGCTTCGATATCGTCTCCGGCGGCACCGAAGACCACCTCTTCCTGCTGTCGCTGGTCAAGCAGGGGCTGACCGGCAAGGATGCCGACGCCGCGCTCGGCCGTGCCTATATCACCGTCAACAAGAACGCCGTGCCCGGCGATCCGCAGAGCCCGTTCATCACCTCGGGTCTGCGCATCGGCACCCCGGCGGTGACCACGCGCGGCTTTGGCGAAAGCGAGTGCCGCGAGCTGGCCGGCTGGATCTGCGACATTCTTGACGTCATGGCCAAAGGCGAAGACACCAGCGCCATCGAAGGCGAGGTGCGGGCCAAGGTGGAGGCCGTGTGCGCCGACCACCCGGTCTATCGCTGATCGGTTTCGATCCCCGGCAACGCAGTCTCAGATTGACTCGCGCCCCCGCTTTGTCGGGGGCGCTTGCGCTGGCGGATTAGAGACTTCTTCTGCGGCGCCTTGCCGCATGGCGCTGCCAGGGACAGAGAGACAGTCTATGCTGAAGCGTCTATAGCTATAAACTAATTCGATAATTGAATTAAAGGAGCTGATGTCATGCGCAGACCGGTATTATTGCCCTTGGCCGCTACGATGCTTGCCGCGCTGCTGGCTGTCGCAACACCGGCCGCGGCTCAACAGGTTCAATCAGGAGAGACGGCAATGTCTGATGATTCGCAGCGCGCGCTGGTCATTGTCACCAGCGCATCGCCCCAGACTCAGGGCATGGCCATGATTCTGGCCAGTGCCATGCAGCAGCAGGGCAGCCAGCTGAATATCCTGCTGTGCGACAAGGCGGGTGATCTGGCCCTTGAGAGTCATGCCAGCGAGCCGCTGGCGCCTAGGGGAGCGACTCCGGAAGGGCTGATGCAGAAAATGATGGAAGAGGGCGCTCAGGTGCAGGTGTGCGCGATCTATCTGCCCAACAGCGAGCACAGCGAGGGCGATCTGCGCGAGGGCGTCAGCGTTGCCGCGCCGGGCCCCATCGCAGAAATGATGCGCGATCCCAAGGTGCCCACCTATACCTTCTAGGCGTAAAGCCGCGGCCCCGCTGCCGGTTGTGGCGCTCGTGTGAACCCCTATGGCAGACAGCGGGCGCATTGGATCTCGGCTGGGGCTGACCCCGCCGGGATTTTTTATTGTGCCGAGTACGGCTGGGGAAAACGTTTGTCTGTGACTATCAGCGCGATAGCCGTCAGCTATTGGTTGTTTATCCCAAAATCGAATAGCTTTATAACCGCCTCTGCTCAGCGTGCCGACGGGTTCAGGGCGATCAATAGCCGGTGGCGATGACGTTTTTCTACCCGAACAGGCAGCGATATTTCAGGAGACCAGATGTCTCGACCAGCGGTTACGCCGTTCTTTGACGAGCCGACCAACACTTTCAGCTACGCGGTGCGCGACCCCGACAGCCAATCCTGCGCGATCATCGACTCGGTGCTCGACTTCGATTACGCCGCCGGGCGTACCGACGTGCGCTCCGCCGATGCGATCATTGACTTCATCCGGCGTGAAGGACTGAACGTGGAGTGGATTCTCGAGACCCACGTTCACGCCGACCACCTCTCGGCGGCGCCCTATCTGCATGAGCGGCTGGGCGGCAAGACCGCCATCGGCGCCAAGATCACGCTGGTGCAAGAGGTGTTCGGCAAGGCGTTCAACGCCGGCAGCGAGTTTGCCCGCGACGGCAGTCAGTTCGATCGACTCTTCGAGGAGGGCGACACCTTCTTGATCGGTGGACTCCAGGGCCGTGTGCTGCATACGCCGGGTCATACGCCGGCCTGCCTGACCTACGTGATCGGCGATGCCGCCTTCGTTGGCGACACCCTGTTCATGCCCGACTACGGCACCGCACGCTGCGATTTTCCGGGCGGCGATGCGCGCACGCTGTACCGCTCCATCCACAAGGTGCTGAGCCTGCCTGACGAGACGCGCCTGTTCCTGTGCCACGACTACCTACCCGACGGACGCAGCGAATACCGCCATGAAACCAGCGTGGCCGAGCAGCGAAAGGCCAATATCCATGTCCATGAGGGCGTCGACGAGGACGCTTTCGTGGCCATGCGTACCGAGCGCGATGCGACGCTCAATATGCCGAAGCTGATTTTGCCCTCGGTGCAGGTCAACATGCGCGGCGGCGAGATGCCCCCCGCCGAGGAGAACGGCCAGGTGTATCTCAAGGTGCCGCTCAATCGCTTTTAACGGCGCTGTTTTCAAAACGCATCGCCCGCCGGCGGACTGCCGGCGGCGCCCTATCTGCTTTGATTGCCGAATTAATAGCTAATGCGGACTTAATGCCTGCGGGCCACAATCTGATCCGACGGGAGGTAAGGGCATGCACGTACTGTTGGTTGAGGACGATACGCTGGTGGCCGCCGGCATTCGCGCCGGTCTTGGCGTGCACGGCTTTGCGGTCGACGTGGCAACCAGCATGCGCGAAGCGCGCGCCATGATCGACGGCGTGGCCAGCGACGCGGTGATTCTCGACCGCGGGCTGCCCGACGGCGACGGCATCGCGCTGCTCACCGAGTGGCGCGACAGCGGGCGCGAGGAGCCGGTGCTGGTGCTCACCGCGCGCGACGCGGTGGCCGACCGGGTGGCGGGGCTGCAGGAGGGCGCCGACGACTATCTGATCAAGCCTTTCGATCTGGACGAGCTGGTAGCCCGGCTGCAGGCGCTGATTCGCCGCAGCGCCGGCCGCGCCCGGCCAATGATCGAGCACGGTGCGCTGCGTCTGGACACGGTAACCCGGGAGGTCACCCTCAACGGTCGCCCGGTGTCGCTGTCGCGGCGTGAGCTGGTGCTGCTCGAGGCGTTCCTGCAGTCGCCGCGCAGCATTTTGTCCAGCGAGCGCCTCAAGGACAGCCTCTACGGCCTGAGCGAAGAGGTCGAGAGCAACGCGCTGAACGTGCATATCCACCACCTGCGCCGCAAGCTGGGCTCGGGGATCATCGAAACCGTGCGCGGGCTCGGCTACCGCCTGGGCCGGCCCGATGCCCTTGGCGCCAGGAAGACGACGCCTTGAGTCTGCGCACGCGCCTGCTGCTGACCCTGGGGCTGACCCTGACCCTGCTGTGGGGGCTGGCCGCCGCCTGGCTGCTGAGCGGACTTTACGATCAGCTCGAAAAGACACTGGACCAGCGCCTGGCGCAGTCGGCGCGCATGGTTGCCGGCCTCATGGAGCAGCTGCCCGAGGACGCCTGGGCCCAGGCCCGGCGTCCGGCGCTGTCGATTCCCGCCATCGAGGGCCTGGCCTGCCAGGTGCACTCGCCGCGCGGCGAGGTGATCGCCCGCACCCATGCCGACATGGCCGCGGTGCTGACGCCGGGCGAGCGCGGCCACGCCTATCGTCAGGAGGCCGGCGTGACCTGGCGCGTCTTTACCTACGAGCGCAGCGGCCTGGTGATTACCACCGCCGATCGCATGGACGAGCGCAATCTGCTGCTGCGCAACGTTATCGAAGTGGCCGTGGTGCCCTTTGTGGTGGCGCTTTCCGGCAGCCTGCTGATGCTGTGGTGGGGGGTGGCCAGCGGACTGGCGCCGCTGGGCAGGCTGCGCCAGGCGCTGGCCAGTCGCCATCCCGAGGCGCTGGCGCCGGTCTCGACCCGGGACGTGCCGGTAGAGATTCGCCCGCTGGTGGACACCCTGAACGACCTGCTCAGGCGCGTTCAGCAGGCGATGGTGCGCGAGCAGCGCTTCACCAGCGACGCCGCCCATGAGCTGCGCACTCCGCTGACCGCGATCAAGACCCACCTGCAGGTCGCCAGTCGGGTCGAGGGCGAGGCGGCGCGCCACTCTCTGGCGCTGGCCGAGCAGGGCGTGGCGCGGATGGTGCGGACGCTAGAGCAGCTGCTGATGCTGGCCCGGGTCGAGGGACAGCTGACGTTTGACGACGGCCAGCCCAGCCGCGTAACCGATATCATGCGGCTGGCGTGTGACGACATCGGCGAAAAGGCCGGACGCGTCGCGGTGATCGACCGCTGCCCGGATGCCGAGCTGGACATGCCGCGCGAGCTCGCCGTCGCCGCGCTGCGCAACCTGCTGGATAACGCCCTGTGCCACGGCGGTGAGGATGGCGGTGTGACGCTGATCGCCGCGGCGCAGGGCGCAAGGCAACTTTGCCTGCGGGTTTGTGACCGTGGCCTCGGGCTTGACCCAGACGCCCTGGCGCGCCTGCCGCAGCGCTTCTGGCGGGACGGCAAGGGCCGGGGAAGCGGCCTGGGTCTGGCCATCGTGGCCGCCATTGCCGAGCGATTTGGCGGCGAGCTGAGCTTCGAAGCAGGCGACGGCGGCGGCCTGGAGGCTCGCCTGTGCCTGCCTCGCAGGCCGTCGCCGGCGTGCGATGTCCCATGAGGGTGACTGTCTGACAAGGGGAGAACAAGATGACAACGATAAGCAAGGTGGGCGGGCTGGCGCTGCTGCTGGCGGCGGCAGCGCCCGCGCTGGCACAGGAGGGCGACGCCGCGCGCGGCGAGGCGGCCGCAGGAACCTGCGTGGCCTGCCACCAGGCCGATGGCAGCGGCATGAACGTGCCCGGAGGGGAGTCCTGGCCGCGGCTGGCGGGACTGCCGGCGGAGTATATCGCCAAGCAGCTGCACGACTTCAAGGCGGGCAGGCGCGAGAACGCGACCATGATGCCCTTTGCCAATATGCTCGACGACCAGCAGATTGCCGACGTGGCGGCCTACTACAGCCAGCAGCCGGTCACCGCGGCCGACGGCGGCGATGTCGAAGATAATATCCTGGCGCGCGGCGAGCAGCTGGCCCTGCGCGGCGACTGGAACGCCTACATCGTCTCCTGTAACAGCTGCCACGGGCCCGGCAATCGGGGCGTGGGCAGCACCTTTCCGGGCGTCGCCGGCCAGCATGCCGGCTATATCGAGAACCAGCTGTACGCCTGGCAGGAGGGGCGCCGAGCCAACGATCCGCAGAACTTGATGGGGGCGATTGCCGAGCGCATGAGCGACGAGGATATCCATGCCGTGGCGGCCTGGCTGGCCACTCAGCCGGCGGCCGACGAGTAAGGAGATAGCAATGATCAATCGCAGGAAGATGCTGACCCTGGCCGGCGCAACGCTGGCCGCCAGCGCAAGCCTGGTCGCCTGGGCGGAGTCTGACGGCCACCCCTACGACAGGCTGGTGGAAATGGGCTACCCGGCGCCCCAGGAGGGCGAGCTGGTGCACGTGCCGCCGACCATGGCGGACCTTGAGGCGGCGGATATGAAGCCTCAGACCAAAGCGGTTATTCGGCGTGGCTATGACCTTTTCACCAACACCCAGCAGCTGCGCGGCGAGAACGTCTTCAACGACATGAACTGCTCCAGCTGCCATCTGGGCGAAGGGCGTCAGCCGTTCAGCGCCCCGGTGTGGCCGGCCGCGGTGACCCTGCCGGACTTCCGCGGCAAGAACCAG
>DATHXP010000316.1:0-2447 GCA_035459605.1 Halomonas sp.
AACTCCACGGTGCCGGCGCCGACGTAGCCGATCTCCTGGGCGGCGCGCACGGCGGCTTCGCCCATCTCGCGGCGCAGGGCGTCCGTCATGCCCGGCGCGGGGGCCTCTTCCAGCACTTTCTGGTGGCGGCGCTGCACGCTGCAGTCGCGCTCGAACAGGTAGACGCCGCTGCCGTGGCTGTCGCAGAACACCTGAACCTCGACGTGGCGCGGCTGGGTCAGGTACTTCTCGATCAGCATGCGGTCGTCGTTGAAGGCGGCGCGCGATTCGCGGCGGCAGCCGTCCAGCATGGCCTGAAACTCGTCGCCGGACTCCACCACGCGCATCCCCTTGCCGCCGCCGCCGGCACTGGCCTTGAGCAGCACCGGATAACCGATGCGATCGGCTTCGCGACGCAGCAGGTCGTCGTCCTGATCGTCGCCGTGGTAGCCCGGCACCAGCGGCACGCCGGCGCGATCCATGCGCTCCTTGGCGGCGGACTTGTCGCCCATGGCGGCAATCGCCGCGGCGGGCGGGCCGACGAAGACGATGCCGGCGGCGTTGAGCGCTTCGACGAAGGCGCCGTTTTCGGCCAGAAAGCCGTAGCCGGGGTGCACCGCGCCGGCGCCGGTGCGCCGAGCGGCTTCGATCACCGCCGCGATGTCCAGGTAGCTCTCGCGGGCCGCCGCCGGGCCGATGCGCACCGCCTCGTCGGCCTCGCGCACGTGGCGAGCGTTGGCGTCGGCGTCGGAATAGACGGCCACGCTGCGCAGGCCCATCCGGCGGGCGGTGCGCATGATGCGGCAGGCGATTTCGCCGCGGTTGGCGATCAGCAGCGTATTGAAACGCTGAGTATCGAAGCGCTGGGCGCTGGCGTCGGACGTCCGGGTCATGAGTTGCGCTCCGTGTTGGTAGGGGAGTCGGGGGCCCAGGCGGGGTGGCGCTTCTCGAAGAAGCTGGCCAGGCCCTCCTGGCCTTCGTGGCTGACGCGCAGCTCGCTGATGATCCGGCAGCTGTGGTCGCGGGTCGCGTTGCTGTCGGGCTCCCGGGCGACCTCGGCCAGCAGCGCCTTGGTGGCGCGGCTGGCCTGGGGCGAGGTGGTCAGCAGGGTCGCGAGCATTTCCTCCACGGCCTCGTCCAGCGCCTCGGGGGCGACGATGCGGTGGACCAGGCCCAGGGCCTCGGCGGTCGTCGCGTCCATGACTTCGGCGGTCAGCGCATAGCGGCGCATCTGGCGCTGGCCCAGGGCGCGCTGCACGTAGGGGCTGATCACCGCTGGCGACAGGCCGATGCGCACCTCGGAGAGGCAGAACTTGGCCCTGTCGGCGGCGATGACGATATCGCAGCAGGCGGCAAGGCCCACGGCACCGCCGAAGGCGGCGCCCTGCACGCGGCACAGGGTCGGGCAGGGCAGGGTGTCCAGGGTGTGCATCAGCCGCGAGAGCTCGCGGGAGTCGGCCAGGTTGTCTTCGAAGCTATACTCGACCATGCGCTTCATCCAGTTGAGATCGGCGCCGGCGGAGAAGCTCTTGCCCTCGGAGCCCAGCACCAGCGCGCGGATTTCGCCGCGCTCGGCCAGTTCGCCCACGCGCAGCAGGTGGCCGTTGAGCTCACCGATCAGGTGGTCGTCGAAGGCGTTGTGGACTTCGGGGCGCTCTAGCGTCAGCCGGGCGACGCCGCGGTCGTCGATCTCGAGTCGGGAAAACGTTGTCGTTGCCATAGCGGTACCCTCACATCCGGAACACGCCGAAGCGCGTCTCTTCGATTTCGGCGTTCATGGCGGCGGCCAGCGACAGCCCCAGCACGTCGCGGGTCTGGGCCGGGTCGATCACGCCGTCATCCCACAGCCGGGCGCTGGCGTAGGTCGGGTGGCCCTGATGCTCGTACTGGTCGCGGGTGGGCTGCTTGAAGGCCTCTTCCTCCTCGGCGCTCCACTGGCGGCCGTCGCGTTCGATCTGCTCGCGCTTGACCTGCCCCAGCACGCCGGCGGCCTGCTCGCCGCCCATTACCGAGATACGCGCGTTGGGCCACATGAACAGCAGGTTGGGGTCGAAGGCGCGGCCGCACATGCCGTAGTTGCCGGCGCCGAAGCTGCCGCCGATCAGCACGGTGAACTTGGGCACCCTGGCGCAGGCCACGGCGGTCACCAGCTTGGCGCCGTGCTTGGCGATGCCTTCGTGCTCGTATTTGGAGCCGACCATGAAGCCGGTGATGTTCTGCAAAAACACCAGCGGGATTTTTCTCTGCGCGCAGAGTTCGATGAAGTGCGCGCCCTTGACGGCGGACTCGGAGAACAGCACGCCGTTGTTGGCAATAATGCCCACCGGATGGCCGTGAATGTGCGCGAAGCCGGTGACCAGGGTGTCGCCGTAGTAGCGCTTGAACTCGTCGAAGGCCGAGTCGTCGACGATGCGGCCGATCACCTCGCGTACCTCGAAGGGCTTTCTGAGGTCGGTGCCGACGATGCC
>DATHXP010000317.1:0-2868 GCA_035459605.1 Halomonas sp.
GCAGCCCAAGGCATTTGTTGGGACTTGTTTCTTCCGTTCTTTACGGATTTCTGGCCTGGCGCGTCTTTCGCGGCTGGGGGCGTCTGACGCAGCGTGAAGAGGGCCTGGCCCTGCTGTTCATCTTTGGTGCCATAACCTTCGTGTTCGCCCTGGGCGTCAACAACATCGGCACCGCCATCCGCCACAAGACCAAGCTGCTGGGGCTGTTCGTGATACTGGCCGCCTCTTCGTTTGATTATCTGCGCGGCAAGCTCAGAAGAGCACAAAGCACCTAAGCATAGAGAGGGTGACCAACATGGATGTGCTGATCATTGCCGGCAACGCCCGCTCGCTAATTGCCAACCGCGGCGATCTGATTCGCGAAATGCAACGTCACGGGCTGAGCGTTGCCGCGGCGGTGCCTACCCGGGACTACCTGCCGGAAGTCGAGGCGCTGGGCATCGCCATCCATCGCGTGGCCATGGGGCGTACCGGCGTCAATCCACTGCATGATCTCAAGTACCTGCTGGCCCTGCGCGGTTTGCTGCGTCGCGAGCGCCCGCGCGTGGTGTTCGGCTATACCATCAAGCCGGTGGTCTACGGCAGCCTTGCGGCGCGCTGGGCAGGCGTGCCGCGCATCTATTCGATGATCACCGGCCTGGGGCACGTGTTTACCACGCAAAGCGCGCGCAACCGCCGACTGCGGCGGATAGTGGCGCGGCTCTATCGCGCCGGGCTTGCTTACAACCGCAAGGTATTTTTCCAAAATCCCGACGACCTGCAGGAGTTCATCGAGCGCGGCATGCTTGCTGATCGCGGCAAGGCGGTGCGCACCTACGGCTCCGGAGTGGACACGCAGCGCTTTGCCCAGCAGCCGCTGCCGCCGGGGCCGGTCACCTTCCTGTTTATTGGCCGGCTGCTCACCGAGAAGGGCGTGGCGGAATATTGTGAGGCGGCCCGGGAGGTCAAGGCGGAGTACCCCGCCGCGCGCATTGTTCTCGTCGGCCCCCACGACCGCAGCCTGCCCCACGCCTGTGCCAGCGAAGACCTGGCGCGCTGGCAGGCGCAGGGCGCCGTGGAGTTCGTCGGCGGCGTCACCGATGTGCGCCCCTGGATCGCGCAGTGCTCGGTGTTCGTGCTGCCCTCCTACCGCGAGGGAACCCCGCGTTCGGTGCTTGAAGCCATGAGCATGGGTCGCGCCATTATTACCAGCGATGCCCCGGGCTGCCGGGAAACCGTGGAGGACGGCGTCAACGGCTTTCTGGTGGCCCCGCGGCAAAGCAAGCCGCTGGCCGAGGCCATGCGCCGTCTGCTCGAGCAGCCCGAGCGAATCGCACGCATGGGCGAAAGTTCCCGACGCCTAGCCGAGCGCCACTACGACGTGCGCAAGGTCAACGCAACGATACTCGACGCCATGGAGCTGCCGTGAACGATCTGATCAAGCGCGCCTTCGATATTGCCTCAAGCGCGCTGGCGCTGGCTGTGTTGGCGCCGCTGCTGGTGGCGCTGGCGCTGTGGGTCAAGCTCGACAGCAGCGGGCCGGTGCTCTTCATGCAGACCCGCGCGGGGCGCGGTGAACGGCCGTTTCGCATCGCCAAGTTTCGCAGCATGGTGGATCGCCCGGCGGAGGCGATCGACCAGCACGCCGAGCGCGTGGTGAGCGCCGAGCGCGACCCGCGCATCACCCGGGCAGGCCGCTTCATGCGCGCTACCAGCCTCGATGAGCTGCCGCAGCTGTTCAATATCTTCAAGGGCGACATGAGCGTCGTGGGGCCGCGTCCGGTGCTGATGGAGCAGGTCGAGGTGGTGCCTCCGGGGTATCGCAAGCGCTTCTCGGTGCGCCCCGGCCTTACCGGCCTGGCGCAGGTGCGCGGCCGGCGCGGCCTGGGCTGGCTTCGGCAGCTGGCCTATGACGCCGAGTATGTCGAGAAGCGCAGCTTCTTCTATGACCTGGGCATCATCTTCACCACCATCAAAGTAGTGCTGCTGGGCAAGGGCATCTACGGGGGCGAGGGGCTCAACTGGCGCGCCTACCGCGACAGCCTTGACGGCCGCGTCCCGGAAGACAAGGACGTTGAGGAGGCCATGCAATGAACCGACTGGATTTCATGATGATTACCGCTAGCCCCGAGGTGGCGGCCTTCATCGAGCAGCACGGCGTGGCGCGCATCTTTCTTGACCAGGAAGTGCTGGGCAAGGCGGAGCGTCAGGGGCATCTGGACACCCACAAGGCGGCCCACAGCCTGGAAGAGATCGCGGCCGTGGCCAGGGTGCTGCGTCGCGCCGAGCTGATGGTGCGCCTCAACCCGCTGAACCCGAACTCGGACCGGGAGATCGACGCCGCCCTGGCCCACGGCGCCCAGCGCCTGATGCTGCCGATGTTTACCAGCCGCTGGGAGGTGGAGCAGTTCCTGGCGCTGGTGAGAGGGCGCGTGCCGACCAGCTTTCTAGCCGAAACCCCCCAGGCGCTGGTGCGCCTTGCCGACTGGCTGCCGCTGCTGGAGCCGGGCCGCGATGAGGTGCACCTGGGGCTCAACGACCTGTCGCTGGGCATGCGGCTCGACTTTCTGTTCGAGCCCCTGGCCGGACGGATGTTTGACGCCGTCGCCGAGCGGCTCAATGCCGAAGGCGTGCGCTGGGGCGTGGGCGGCGTTGCGCGCATGGGGCCCTGCGAGCTGCCCGCGCAGGCCGTGCTGGGCGAGCACGTTCGGCTGGGCTCGCGGTGGGTGATCCTCTCGCGCGCTTTTCACCAGGGAGCCACCTCGTGCGCAGAACTGCTGGATCGTCTGGACTTTCCTGCCGAGATCGCCCGGTTGAACCAGGCCGTGGCGCGCTGGCGTCAAGCCGGCCCCGTTGAGCTGCTGGCCAATCAGCGGCGGCTGGCAGAAA
>DATHXP010000318.1:0-4579 GCA_035459605.1 Halomonas sp.
CAGGGCAAAAATGTTACAAAGAATGGGGTAGATTATTTGTCCGCTTCCAGGGACCAAGCAGCCGTTGTTTTCTGTATCTTTCCCAGAAATTTTCATGCACTGTACGATGCTGGAAGCGGCCAGAAGTGAGGCGTCTCAGGCCGGGTGAGATCTCGCGGCCACGATAGGCGTCGAAGGCGGGCTGAGCGATGATCTCGCGGGTCAGGCGAATGGCGTCGCGAAATTCCTGCCAGTCTCTGGCGGTGGACATGTAGTTGAACAGGATGCTGGGTGCGGCCTTGGGGTCGCGGGAGGTGAGCCGCACCCGGCCGCGGCTTTCGGAGCGCATGGAGCCCACGTGGGCCTGGAAGCCGTGGGCCTGCACCGCGCTCTTGCCGTTGTAGCTGATGGCGATGGGCAGAAAGTGGTACTGCAGGTTGGGCCAGACTTCGTCATCGCTGGTGCGAATGAAGCCGGCCGCCTCGAAGTGGTTGCTGGCGCCAATGCCGGTGCCCAGCAGCATCCATTCGGCGCCGATTTTTGGCTGATTCCACCACTTCAGCGCCGGATACAATGAAATCGGCTGCTTGCACTGGTACTGGATATACATCTCCAGATGATCCTGCAGGTGGGCGCCGACGTTGGCGTTGACGTGCACCGGCGCGATGCCGAGCTCGTCGAGCACGTCCTGCGGGCCGATGCCGGAGCGCTGCAGGATCTGCGGCGAGGCAATGGCGCCGCCGCACAGCAGCACCTCGCGTGCGGCACGAACGTCCTGTACCTTCCCGCCGCGCACGTAGCGCACGCCGACCGCCTGCCTGCCTTCAAACAGGATCACATCCGTCGTTGCTCGCGTCTCGATAGTCAGGTTGGGGCGCTTTTTTGCCGGGTCCAGATAGCCCCGTGCGGTAGAGGAGCGCCGTCCCCGCGGGGTGACGAAGCGGTCCATGGGGCCGAAGCCTTCCTGCCGGTAGCCGTTGACGTCCTCGGTGGCCGGGTAGCCGGCCTGCTGGGCAGCCTCGATAAAGGTGTGATACAGCACGTTATTGCCCGGCTTGGGCGTGGTGATGCTGATCGGGCCGTCGCCGCCGTGGTAGTCGTTTGGGCCGATATCGTAGTTTTCGAACTTCTTGAAGTAGGGCAGGCAGTTGGCGTAGCGCCAGTCGGCCAGGCCGGGTCGCTCGGCCCAGCCGTCGTAGTCCAGGGCGTTGCCGCGGATATAGCACATGCCGTTGATCAGCGATGAGCCGCCCAGGCCCTTGCCGCGACCGCACTCCATGCGTCGGCCGTCCATGTGCGGCTCGGGGTCGGTCGCAAACGCCCAGTTGTAGCGCTTGCCCTGCAGCGGATAGGCCAGCGCCGCCGGCATCTGGGTGCGAAAGTCGACGCGGTGATCGCGGCCGCCGGCTTCGAGCAGCAGCACGCTGACCTCGGCGTCCTCGGTGAGGCGGGCGGCCAGCACGTTGCCGGCGGTGCCGGCGCCAATGATGATGTAGTCGAATTCACGGGTCTGTGACATGGGATCTCCTTAAAACACCGACTCGAAAGGGCCCATCTCGATCTGCACCGACTTGATCTGGGTGTAATGGGTCAGCGTCTCGATGCCGTTCTCGCGCCCCACGCCGGACTGCTTGAAGCCGCCGACCGGCATCTCGGCGGGGGAGTCGCCCCAGGTGTTAATCCAGCAGATGCCAGCCTCGAGGCGATGAATCACCCGGTGGGCGCGGTTCAGGCGTTCGGTAAAGACGCCGGCGGCCAGGCCGTAGTGGGTATCGTTGGCGCGGCGGACCGCCTCGTCCTCGGTCTCGAAAGAGAGGATCGCCATCACCGGGCCAAAGATCTCCTCGCGCACGATGCGCATGTCGTCACGGCAGTCGGTAAACACCGTGGGAGCCGCCCAGGCGCCGGCGTGCCAGTCGATGCCCGTGTCTTGCCTTTCGCCCTGGTGCCAGGCCTCGCCGCCGGCGAGCACCCGGGCGCCTTCCTCCTTGCCCAGGGCGATATAGGACAGCACCTTGCGCTGGTGCTCGAAGCTGACCAGCGGGCCGAAGTTGACGCTCGGATCCAGCGGGTCGCCGGCCCGGATGCGCGCCACGCGCTCGACCAGCTGGGCTTCGAAGGCGTCCTTGATGTCGGCCTCGACGAACACCCGGGTGCCGTGGGTGCACACTTGCCCGCTGGAGTAGAAGTTGGCCATCATGGCGGCGTCGGCGGCGCGCTCCAGGTCGGCGTCGGCGAACACGATCAGCGGCGACTTGCCGCCCAGCTCCATGGTCACGTCCTTGAGGCTTGACGCCGCCGCGGCCGCCATGACCCGCTTGCCGGTGCCGACCTCGCCGGTGAACGAGACCTTGGCGATACCGGGGTGGCCGGTGATCAGCTTGCCGACCCGCGCATCGCCGTGCACCACGTTGAACACGCCGTCGGGCAGCCCCGCCTCGCTGAAGATCTCGGCCAGTTTCACCGCGGAGAGCGGGGTCACTTCGCTGGGCTTGAACACCACGGCGTTGCCGGCGGCCAGCGCCGGAGCGGCCTTCCAGCAGGCAATCTGCAGCGGGTAGTTCCACGCGCCGATGGCGCCGATCACGCCCAGCGGCTCGCGGCGTGTATACACAAAGGACGACTCGCGCAGGGGGATCTGGCTGCCTTCGATGGCCGGCGCCAGGCCGGCGTAGTATTCGATGGCGTCGGCGCCGGTGGCGATGTCGACCGTCGAGGTCTCGCTGATCGGCCTGCCGGTGTTGCAGCTTTCCAGCTCGGCCAGCGCAGCGTTGCGCGCTCTCAATAGCGCTGCGGCGCGCTGCAGGATGCGACCGCGCTGCATGCCGCTCATCGCCGCCCACCGGCGCTGACCGCTGCGCGCAGCCGCCACCGCCGCGTCGACGTCGGCCTCGCTGGCGTGGGCCACCTGGGCGAGCCGGCTGCCGTCAAAGGGGTTGGTGACGTCAAAAGTATCCGCCGCGCCGGCGGCGACTCGGCGCCCGTCGATGTAGTGGGAAAGTAGCTCGGCCATAAAGACTCCATGGAAACCTAGGGTGAGACGATCAGGCGGTCGGGGCCAGGGGTGACTGATCGAGCAGGCGCGCAAGATGCTCGCGTGCCAGGCGGCGCGAGCGCTCGCCGTCCAGTCCCTCGGGGCTCAGGGCGCCGCGCAGCCACAGGCCGTCGATGGTGGCGGCCAGCGAGCGCGCCGCGTCCCTGGCGGCTTCGCGCGGCATCAGCTGGCGAAACTCGTGGCACAGGTTGGAGTGCAGCCGCCGGTCGTTGACCCGCTGCAGACGCTGCAGCCGCGGCCTGTGCATGCTGCTGGCCCAGAAGGCCAGCCAGGTCTTGGTGACGGGGCCGACCACCTGGCTGCGGTCGAAGTTGCCGTCGATGATGGCCTCCAGGCGCGCCCGCGGCGATGGGTGGTTCAGAGCGGCCCGGCGGCGGGCGACCGCCGCGCCGAGGTCGCTGAGGATCTGGCGCATGGTGGCTTCCAGCAGCCCATCCTTGCCGCCGAAATAGTGGCTGATGATGCCCGCAGAGACCCCCGCATGGCGGGCGATGCGAATCACCGTGGCATCGGCCAGCCCGACTTCGTCGATGGCCGCCATAGTCGCCGCGATCAGCTGCTGGCGACGCAGTGCTTCTATTCCGACCCTGGGCAATTTGACGCTCCTTTGAGGATGGTTTCCAGGCGGTCGTCCCACCACCCGTGTGCCCGCTGTGGATACCATGCACAGCTTGCCATCCTTTTATTGAACGTTCAATCAATGTAGGCTGGTGGCGAAAGCCGGGTCGCCAGCGGCCGGCTGTTCTGCCGCTATCAAACAGACCGTACGAACAGGGCTGGTGATTCGTGCCATCTTCTGCCCATTGAAGAGACGACGAGTGAATGACATGAACAAGACGACGCTACGCTTGACCTTGACCGGTATGGCTCTGGGCCTTTCTGCCGGCGCTGCCCTGGCAGACGGTAACAGCTGCCAGCGGGTGCATTTCGCTGAGGTCGGCTGGACGGACATTACCGCTACCACGGCGCTGACCGCCGAAGTGCTGGAAGCGATAGGCTACGAGACACGCAGCGATACCGTGTCGGTGCCGATCGCCTACTCGGGCATGCAGCACGGCGACTTCGATGTGTTTCTCGGCAACTGGATGCCGACCATGGCCTCGATCAGCAATCCCTACGTGGAGCGCGGCCAGGTGGAGCGGCTCGATGCCAACCTGGTGGGCGCCAAGTACACTCTGGCGGTGCCGCAGTACGTGTACGACGCCGGCGTGACCTCGCTTGCCGATCTGGCCGAGCACAGCGAACGCTTCGGGTCGAATATCCATGGCATCGAGGCCGGCAACGACGGCAACCAGATGATTCAGCAGATCATCGACGATGACGCCTTTGGTCTGGGCGACTGGAAGCTGGTGGATTCCAGCGAGGCCGGCATGCTGGCCGAGCTGAAGGCGCGCACGCCGGACGCGCAGTGGATGGTGTTTCTCGGCTGGGAGCCGCACCCGATGAATACCAGCTTCGACATCGCCTATCTGGAGGGTGCCGATGAGTATTTTGGTCCGGATCTGGGCGGCGCGACGGTCTACACCAACACGCGAGCGGGGTTTG
>DATHXP010000319.1:0-2472 GCA_035459605.1 Halomonas sp.
AGGGTGGCTATACGCTAGACTGGATCGCTGGGATCTCCATCGGCGCCATCAACGCCGCCATCATTGCCGGCAACCCGCCAGAGGAGCGCAGCGACAAGCTGCGTGCTTTCTGGGAGGGGATTACCGCTCCACTGTGTCTGCCCGCGCCGGAAGGGGATATCCCCCACCAGTGGTTCAACGGCTACAATGCCCTGGCGGTGATGTGCTTTGGGCTGCCGAAGTTCTTTACACCGCGCTTTCCCATGCCATTCTTTCAGTGGAGTGGCGCCCCGGGAGCGACCAGCTACTACGATACCGGCGCGCTGCGCGAGACGCTTGAGACGCTGGTCGATTTCGAGCGCATCAATGCGGGGCATACGCGCCTTTCTCTCGGTGCCGTCGAGGTTGAAACGGGCAACTTCATCTATTTTGATAATACCCGGGAGCGCATTCGTCTCGAGCATGTGCTGGCGAGCGGTGCCTTGCCCCCGGGATTTCCGCCGATCGAGATCGATGGACGCTATTACTGGGATGGCGGGCTGGTCTCCAACACGCCGCTGGCGCATGTGCTGCGCGAGGCGGAAGACATTGGCGACTCGCTGATCTTTCAGGTCGACCTGTGGAGCTCTAGAGGCGGCCTGCCGCGCAACCTGTTCGACGTGGAGGATCGGCGCAAGGATATCGTCTACTCCAGCCGCACGCGCCTCAATACCGATATCTTTCGCCGCGAGCTGATGCTGCGCAAGGCGCTGGCCAAGCTCGCCGCTCGGCTGCCCCAGGCCGACCGCGACGCCCCCGAGCTGGCCGATGCCCTCGCGCTCGCCCAGCAGCGCCGCGTGAGCGTCGTTCACCTGATCTACAAGCATAAGCGCTATGAATCCCATTCCAGGGACTATCAGTTCTCGCGCGCGTCGATGCATGAGCACTGGGAGGACGGCCATGCCGATACCCGGCGTATCCTGGCACAATCGGACTGGCTTGAGCCGGACGAGGACAGCGAGGGCATGCGCGTCTTCGATCTCAACTGATCAACACGAGACAGACAAGGAGAAGCATCATGAAGCTCAATGGTAAGGTCGCCGTCATTACCGGCGCGGCCAGCGGCATCGGCCACGCGGTGGCCGAGCGCTTTGTCGAGGCCGGCGGCCGCGTCGCGATTGCCGATGTGAACATGGACAGCGCCAGGGAGGCGGCGGACAAGCTGGGCGACCGGGCCATGGCGGTAGAGATGGACGTGACCGACGAGCAGTCGGTCAACGAGGGCGTCGACAAGGTGGCCGAGGCGTGGGGCAGTATCGATATCCTGCTGTCCAACGCCGGCATCCAGATCGTGCATCGGGTGGAAGACTTCCCGTTTGACGAGTGGAAGAAACTCACTTCGATCCACCTCGACGGCGCCTTTTTGACCACCAAGGCCTGCATCAAGCACATGTACCGGCAGAAGTCAGGCGTGCTGCTCTACATGGGCTCGGTGCACTCCAAGGAGGCCTCGCCGCTCAAGTCCGCCTACGTCACCGCCAAGCACGGGCTTCTCGGCCTGGCGCGCGTGATGGCCGTAGAGGGTGCCGAACACGGCGTGCGTTCCAACGTCATCTGCCCTGGGTTTGTCGAAACGCCGCTGGTCAAGAAGCAGATTCCCGAGCAGGCCAAAGACCTCGGTATATCCGAGCAGGAGGTGCGCGATGAGATCATGCTGGGCGGCACCGTAGACAAGGAGTTTACCCAGACCGGCGATATCGCCGAGCTGGCGCTGTTTCTTGCCGCCTTCCCGAGCAACGCCCTGACCGGGCAGTCGATCGTCGCAAGCCACGGCTGGTATATGAACTGACCCGGCATTTTTACCCTAATCCTGTACAAAGCGGTCTTAGTTGCAGACTTTTACCGGGCGGAGTCAACTCTATGCACTGGCGCGACTATCAGAGCCTTGACGGCGTCGGGCTGGCCGCCCTGATTGCTGCAGGCGAAGTTAGCCGACAAGAGGTTTTTGAAGCCGCGCAGCAAATGATTGAACTGGCCAATCCGGTGTATGCGGCGCTGGCGCGCGAGCGCTTCGAGCAGGCCCGACAAGAGCTCGACGTTATCGACGCCTCGGCGCCGCTGGCCGGCGTGCCGACGCTGACCAAGGACCTGCTGATAGCGCTTGCCGGTGAGCCGCTGGCAAGCGGCAGCGAAGCCCTCAGCGATTTTCGGCCCGCGCAGGATGCTAACCTAGTCACGCGTATGCGCGCCTCCGGGCTGGTCATTCTCGGCCAGACTGTGACCCCGGAGCTCGGCCTGATGGGTATCACCGAACCCAAGGCGTTTTCCCATCCGCGCAACCCGTGGCAGATGAACTATTCACCCGGCGGCTCCAGCGGCGGCTCGGCGGTGGCTGTTGCCGCCGGCATGGTGCCCTTTGCCATGGCCAGCGACGGCGGCGGTTCGATCCGTATTCCTGCCAGCTACTGCGGGCTATTCGGGCTCAAGCCCAGCCGCGGACGCATGCCGGCCGGT
>DATHXP010000320.1:0-5198 GCA_035459605.1 Halomonas sp.
GGCGTGCTCGCCGGCACGACGCTAGGCCTTGCGGCCTGGCTGCTGGTCAACCTGGCGCTGACGCAAATCGACTTCACCCGCCTCTCCGGCACGCTCACCACCCTGGCGGCCATTGCGGTCTTCACCCGCCTCTACCGCCGCGTGCCCGATGTGGCAACCGGCACGAGGGGACGCTTCTCGTGGCTGGCGCTGGCGCTGCGCGCCGGCCTTACCGCCGCCATTATTCTGGTGATCACCGGCCTGGCCCATGTGCTGCCGCCGGCCTGGGCCGGGGTGATGGCGGCCTTCCCGTTTACCATGTTCCCGCTGCTGGTGATTCTGCATCTGGCCTACGGCCGCGCCCCGGTGGCGACGGTCGTCAAGCACTTCCCCGCCGGTCTGGGGTCGCTTTTGAGCTATACGCTGTGCGTCTCGCTGGCCTACGATCATCTGGGCCTGGTGCTGGGCACGCTGGTAGGCTTTGGCGTGGCCACCGTCTGGCTGCTGAGCTGGATGCGCTTCCAGCAGTGGTGGCGGGCCAGGGCCGCTGCCGCGGCTTGACCAAGCGCTTGGTTTGGGCAATGTTGGGCCCTGTACCTGCTGTCTTTTTTCAGCGAATTAGCCCCCGCTGACCGACCCGCCACACAAGGAACCGCCATGTTCGTTCGCACCGTCGAGCCCGCCTTCTACGACACCGACGCGCTGGGCCATATCAACAACACCCGCCTGCCGGCCTGGTTCGAGCTGGCGCGCAACGACCTGTTCAAGCTGTTCACGCCGGACCTGGATCCGAAAAAATGGCGGCTGATGCTGGCGCGTATCGACGTCGAATACCGCGCCGAACTGTTCTACGGCCACGACGTCGAGATTCGCACCTACCTGTCACGGCTGGGCAACAGCTCCTTCACGGTAACCCAGGAAGCCCACCAAAACGGCACCCTGGCCGGGCTTGGCAATGCGGTGATGATCTATTACGACCATCAAGAGAAACGCTCGACGCCGATCGAGGGCGAGCTGCGCAGCGCCCTTGAACAGCACCTGCACGAAGAGCAGCCGGCCTGATGACCCCGGCCATCAAGGCGCTCGAAAAGGCCGGCGTGGCCTTCGCGATTCGCCGCTACGACCACGACAGCGCCAGCCGCGACCTCGGCAAGACAGGCTACGGCGAAGAGGCGGTGCAGGCGCTGGGGCTCGCGCCGGGGCAGGTGTTCAAGACGCTGCTGGCCAAGCTCGATGACGGCCGGCTGGCCGTGGCCATCGTGCCGGTCGCCGGGCAGCTCGACCTCAAGGCCCTGGCGCGCGCCGCCGGCGCCCGCAAGGCCAGCATGGCCGACCCCGACGAGGCCCAGCGCGCCACCGGCTATGTGCTGGGCGGCATCAGCCCGCTGGGGCAGAAGAAACGCCTGGCGACCTTTATCGACAGCAGCGCCCAAGCGCTTGCGACGATGCACGTCAGCGCCGGGCGGCGCGGCCTGGAGGTCGGCCTGGCGCCCGGGGATCTGGCCGCGCTGCTGAACGCCCGCTTCGCGGCACTGTCGCGCACCTGAGCTTGTTCGGCGTCGCCTCCTGCGACTATGATGCCCCGCCCCACTGACGCTTCCTTCTGCGAGACCCGACGATGGTGATTCGACCCGACACGATGCCCGACGCGCGCCAGCTCGCCCTTATCGCCCAGCAGCTGGGCCGTGCGCCGCGCGGCATCGAAGCGCTGGCCGCCACCGATGGCGAAGGCACGCCGCTGGTACTGCGCATGGCGCCGATCATCGACGCCAAGCCGTTCCCCACCCTCTACTGGCTCAGCTCCGACCGGCTCAAGGTGGTGATCTCGCGCATCGAGGCCAGCGGCGTGATCAAGGCGCTGGAGGAGCGCCTGCAGGAGGACGCCGACTTCCTGGCCGCCTATCACCGCAGCCACGATGACTACGTGGCGGCACGCTGGCGCTACATGAGCGCGGCGCAGCGCGCCGAGATCGAACGCCTCGGGTATACTGAGCCGCTGCGTACCCGCGGCATCGGCGGCATCGCCAACCGCGATCAGGTGCGCTGCCTGCATACCCAGTATGCGCACCACCTGTGTGGTAACAACGTGATCGGCCAGTGGCTCGACGCGCACTACGGCGTTGCCGACTGCCTGCCCTGAACTCTGCCGTTCCTCCCCGGGGCCAAGTTGAGGAGTCACACTGATGTATCTGGATACTTCCGTTATCGTAAGCATTGTTCTTGTCGCCCTGATGGTGGGCGGCTTAGTCTTCGGCACCGTTTTTGTGCGCAACGCCATGAAACGCGACGCCAAGAAACGCGATACCAAGAATCGCTAGCCCGCCACCTGCGGGAGCGGTCAGGGGCGCCCAGGCGGCGCCCCGCTGTTTTTGTACCTGTTACTATCTCTGGAGAACATCATGGCTGCCATCTGTGTATATCTGGGCTCACGGTCGGGCCATCGGCCGGCGCATCAGGAAGCCGCCGTTCGGCTTGGCGAAATCCTCGCCAAACGCGGCCATAGCCTGGTCTATGGCGGCGCCCGGATCGGCCTGATGGGCAAGCTGGCCGACAGCGTCATGGCCCATGGCGGCCAGGTGGTTGGCGTCATGCCGCACCATCTGGTGAATCGCGAGCAGGCCCATCTGGGGCTGAACGAACTGATTCGCGTGGACAGCATGCACGAGCGCAAGGCCATCATGGAGGCCCGCAGCGATGCGTTCATCGCGCTGCCCGGCGGCATCGGCACTCTGGAAGAGCTGTTTGAAACCTGGACCTGGCGCTACCTGGATCTACACCGCAAGCCGGTCGGGCTGCTGGATACCGAGGGCTTCTACCGTCCGCTGCTGACCTTCCTCGACAGCACCGTCGAGGCCGGCTTCCTGGGCGCCGAGACCCGCGCGCAGCTGCTCGACGCCGTCACGCCCGACGCCATGCTGGAACTCATCGAGGCGCGGCTGGTCGGGGTCTGATCGCCAGCGTCTCAACCTTGACAGGCTTCCATCACACAGGAGGATTGCACGATGCACGCCATCATCCACGATCAGGGAGAAATGCGCTGGACCCAAGTGCCGGCACTGCCATCGCCCGGCGCCACTGAGGTGAAACTGCGGGTGGCCTGGGCCGGCGTCAACCGCGCCGATCTCGCTCAGCTGGCGGGCAAGTATCCGCCGCCGCCGGGCGCTTCCGAGACGCTGGGGCTTGAGGTCAGCGGCACGCTGATCGAAGCCGGCAGCGAGGTGAAAGGCGTCGCGATCGGTCAGCCGGTGTGCGCGCTGCTGGCCGGCGGCGGCTATGCCGAAGAAGTGATCGTCGATGCCCGCCAGCTGCTGCCGCTGCCCGAGGGGCTCAGCCTGCGCGAGGCCGCCGCCCTGCCCGAAGTGTTTGCCACCGCCTGGCTGAACCTGTTCATGGAAGCCGGGCTGACGGCGGGCGAGCGGGCGCTGATCCATGCCGGCGCCAGCGGCGTGGGCACCGCCGCCATCCAGCTGTGCCGCGCCTTTGGCCACCCCTGTTTCGCGACCGTCGGCAGCCAGGCAAAGCGCGACGCCTGCGAAGCGCTGGGCGCCGATGCCAGCTGGAACCGCCACGACGGCGATTTCACCGAGGCGGTCAAGGCCTGGGGCGGCGCCGATGTGATTCTCGACCCGGTGGGCGCCAGCTACCTTGCCGCCAACCAGCGGGTGCTCAACCCCGACGGGCGCATGGTGGTGATCGCGATGCTGGGCGGCGCCCGCGCCGAGCTGGACTACGGCCGCCTGCTGATGAAGCGCCAGCGGCTGATTGGCTCGACGCTGCGCGCCCGCCCGCCGGAGCAAAAGGGACGCATCCTCGCCCAGCTGCAGGAAAACGTATGGCCGAAGCTGGCCGAAGGCGAGATCAAGCCGCTGATTCACCGCACCTGGCCCATTCAGCAGGCCGCCGACGCCCACGCCTACCTGAAAACGGATGCCAACATCGGCAAGCTGCTGCTGTCGGTCAGCGGCGAGTAGCAGCTGCCAGCAGGCATCACGAGCATCCCAGGGCGCCTGGCGGCGCCTTTCGCGCAGCAGAGCTGCCCTCCTACAGAAGACCGTACCGTCAAATGTGCGCCGTGACGTTTCAGCCGCCGGTCAGTTCGAGGGTGCGCAGGTAGGTGAGCTGCAGCAGGTAGGCATCGTCGCCGGCGCGGTGGCGCTGAATGCCGTGCTCGCGGATCATTTCTTCCTTGATGGCGCTCCAGCACTCCACCTGGGCTTCGCTGAGCAGCTTGCGCAGCGTTTCCAGGCGGAAGGCCGGCAGCATGCCGGCATGGTGGAACAGCAGCGACAGCCAGGTGCTGTCGTAGCCCCAGCTGTCGCTGTAGGCGATGCCGATCTCACCCAGCTCGTCGTTGAGCCAGCGCGCTACCTGGCGCACCGGATAGCCTTCACGCCTGAGCCGCGCCCGGGAGATGCCGTGCAGCAGCTCGGCCTTGGGATCCCAGTGCACCCACTCCGCCAGCGGCTGCACCAGGAAGGCGCAGGTGCTGCCGTCGGCGCGGGCCAGCCCCACCTCGATGGGGTAGCTGCCGCGCCCGAATCCGGAGGCTTCGATATCCAGCAGTGCGGGTAGCGTCACGAGCGGGTCCTTGCCGGTGCAGGCCCGAACGGGCTGTTACCGCCGCGTCATGAGCCGTCGATCGTGTCAGTGGCGTATCTCGGCATCCTGTACCCCGCCGCCAGCGCTCAGGCTGTCGGCCAGCTGCTGCCAATAGAACATGTGCTCCGCGTCTTTCGGCAGCCCCAGCTCGCCCTTGCGGTAGGCCTTGGCCAGTCGAGCCGCCGCCAGCACATGGCCGGCCTCGCCAGCCCGCGCGTACCAGGTCACCGCGCGGTCATCGCGCTGGGGGTACTGCGCCGCCCCGAACTCATGGATCTGACCGGCCTGATACTGCGCCTTGACGTCGCCCCGCTGGGCGGCCTCCAGCACATAGAGTGCACCGCGCGCCTTGTCCTGAGGCGTGGCGCCGCGATGGAACAGCATGTGCCCATACAGCGACAGCGCATCGGGATGCCCGGCATCCGCACAGCGCTGGAAGAGGCGCATGGTCAGCCGCTGCGTCCGCGGCGAGCGCGGCAGCCAGCGCGTATGGAACAGCTGCTCCGCCAGGCGATATTCAAGGCGAGTGAACAGTGACGATGCCTGCTGCATAGCAAACAACCCCGCGTTCTGAAAGCCATCGCATTCCCGCACCCCTGCGCGCGCGAGGCTTGTTGTGA
>DATHXP010000321.1:0-2936 GCA_035459605.1 Halomonas sp.
GCTGGACGGCCGGGTCCGGCGTGAGCGCATCGACGAGATGATCGAGACTTTCGATCTGGGGCGCTATCTTGGCACTTCGCCCGATTCGCTGCCGCTGGGCTACAAGCAGCGTCTGGCGCTGGCCTGCGCGCTGATGCACCGCCCGCCGGTGTTGTTCCTTGATGAACCGACCAGCGGTGTCGATCCGATCACCCGGCGCGAGTTCTGGACCCACATCAACGGCCTGGCGCGCAAAGGGGTGACGGTGATGGTCACCACCCATTTCATGGACGAGGCCGAGTACTGCGATCGCGTGGCCATGATGCACCGGGCAAAACTGATCGCGCTCGACACCCCCGACGCGCTCAAGCGTGAGGCCGGAAGCGACCAGCGTCCCGATCCGACCATGGAGGATGCGTTCATCCACCTGGTCGAATCCGCGGAACTCGATGACGAAGCGCGCGGCGGCGTGAAGGCAGAGGCATGAACAGCGAAACCGCCGCGCTTCGACCTGACTCTGCATCCCGCGAACGCGCCCGCCACGGCTTCGACCTGGCGCGCCTGATCGCACTGGTGCGCAAGGAAAGCCTGCAGGCGATCCGCGATCCGTCCACCATCCTGATCGCCTTCGTGCTGCCGGTGGTACTGCTGTTTCTGTTCGCCTATGCGGTCTCGCTGGACGTGCGCGAGGTGCGCATCGGCGTGGTGCTGGAATCCGACGCCGCCGCGGCGCAGTCGCTGGCCGCGGCGTTCGCCGGCACCCGCTATCTGCAGGTCACGCCCGCCCGCGATCGCCGCGAAGTGGTCGATCCGATCGTCTCCGGCAAGCTGCGCGGCTTTGTCGTCATTCCGCAGGATTTCGAGCGCCGTCTGAGCGCGGGCAAGGCGCAGCCGCTGGTGCAGGTCATCACCGACGGCTCGCTGCCCAACACGGCCAATTTCGTCGCCAACTACGCTCAGGGCGTGGTCCAGACCTGGGCTGCGGGCCGCGGCAACAGTACGCCGACGCCGGCCATTGCGCTGGAACCGCGCTACTGGTTCAACGCCGAGCTCGAAAGCCGCCGCTCGCTGGTGCCCGGCGCGATTGCCATCGTCATGACCATCATCGGCACCATGCTGACCGCGCTGGTGGTCGCGCGCGAATGGGAGCGCGGCACCATGGAGGCGGTGCTGTCGACGCCGGCCTCGGTGGTCGAGATCCTGATCGGCAAGCTGCTGCCTTATTTCGTCCTGGGGATGATCGCCACGCTGGGCTCGGCGGCACTTGCCGTCTTCGTCTTCGACGTGCCGCTGCGCGGCTCGCTGCTGGCATTGATGACGCTCTCGGCGGTGTTCCTGATTCCCGCGCTCGGACAGGGCCTGCTGATCTCATCGGTGACCAAGAACCAGTTCCTGGCCTCGCAGGTGGCGCTGTTTTCGGGCTTTCTGCCGTCGTTTCTGCTGTCGGGCTTCCTGTTCGAGATCGACGCCATGCCGCTGTGGATCCAGGCGATTACCCACGCGATCCCGGCGCGCTACTTCGTCTCTTCGCTACAGACGGTGTTTCTGGCCGGCGACGTCTGGGCGGTGTTCATACCGGATCTGGCGGCCATGGCGGCCATCGGTGCGCTCTTCTTTGTGATCGCCAAGAGCAAGACCCGCAAGAACCTGGAGGCGTGAGCGATGCGCCGCCTGCTCAAGCCCTTCTTACATATGCAGGTCTTGGTAAACGCCCGTTTGCGTGCGCAGATCATCAAGGAGCTGCTCAGCATCCTGCGCGACCCGCGCAGTCGCCTGGTGGTGTTCGCGCCGCCGCTGATGCAGCTTCTGGTCTTCACCTTTGCCGCCACGCTGGAGGTGCGCAATGCCGAGATTGCTGTGCACGATCGCGATGCCGGGCGCTGGTCGCACGAGCTGGTGGCCCGCGTCGGCGCTGCCGATTTCGTCAAGCGGCTGCACACGGTGCACAGCCCCGACGAGCTGCGCCGGCTGATCGACGAGCGCAAGGTGATTGCCGCGCTCGACCTGAGGCCGGACTTTTCGCGTGATATCGCCGGCGGAGACACCGCCACCGCGCAGGTCATCGTCGACGGCCGGCGCAGCAATGCCGGACAGATCACGGTCGGCTACCTCAGCGCCATTGCGGCCGAGGTCGGTGCCGCCGCCCGGCCGGATAGGCCCCGCACCTCCCCGGTCAGCGTCCGCCACTGGTTCAACCCCAACCTGACCTATCGCTGGTTCATTGTCCCGGCCCTGGCAGGTATCCTGATGTTTTTCAGCGCGCTGATGATTACCGCGCTGTCGATTGCGCGCGAGCGCGAGCTGGGTACCTTCGATCAGTTGCTGGTCTCGCCGACCACCACGCTGGAAATCATCATCGCCAAGACCGTGCCGGCGCTCGTCATTGGCGCCGCACTGGGGCTGCTGATGATCGCCGCCGCGGCGTTCATCTTCCAGGTTCCCTTCACCGGTTCGTTCCTGCTGTTGTTGCCCAGCCTGCTGCTGTTCATCCTGTCGGTGGTGGGCATCGGCCTGATGATCTCCTCGGTCTCGGCCACCCAGCAGCAGGCCATTCTCGGCAGCTTCGCCATCGGCGTGCCGGCGGTGCTGATGTCGGGCTTTGCCACGCCGGTGGAGAACATGCCGCAGGTGCTGCAGTGGCTGGCCGAGGCGATCCCGCTCAAGCATTTCCTGATCATTGTCGTCGGCACCTTTCTGAAGGCCATGCCGCCGGCCGATATCATCGCCAACACCTGGCCGCTGGCGGTCATCGCGCTGGTGACGCTGACGCTGGCAACGTTGTTTGTCCGCGGCCGTCTGCAATGAGTCGGGTTACTCAGAAGTCAGGAAACAAGGCTGCGCGAAAATCACCGCCGATCCCGTCATCCCGGTGCAGGCCGGGATCCAGGAACCGCCGCGGTCACTGGATTCCCGCCGGCGCGGGAACGACGGTATCTTTAGGGGCGTGTAGCCAGTAT
>DATHXP010000322.1:0-3609 GCA_035459605.1 Halomonas sp.
CGCCCCTGAGGGGCGGGTGGCAACTGCCGAGCAGGCTCGCGCCGGCGCGGCCGACGAGCCCGCGCTGTGGACGGTGGAGCATCTGCAGAGTCAGCGCCCCAGCGTCGACGACGGCGGCGAGCCGGAGGGCGATTTCCCCGATATGCGCTTGCTCACCGAGCCCTCGGCCCACGAGCCAAACTACACCGAAGAGCAGCTGATCGAGATGGCCGACCTGCTCGAGGTGCGCCTGCGCGAGTACGGCGTCAAGGCCGAGGTGGTCGATACCTGGCCGGGGCCGGTGATCACCCGTTTCGAAATCAAGCCGGCGCCGGGGGTCAAGGCATCCAAGATCAGCAACCTGTCCAAGGATCTGGCGCGCTCGCTGATGGTCAAGAGCGTGCGCGTGGTGGAGGTGATTCCCGGCCGTCCTACCGTGGGCATCGAGATCCCCAATCCCAAGCGCGCCATGATCCGGCTGCGCGAGGTGATCGACTCCGAGCGCTTCCAGCGCGAGACATCGGCGCTGACGCTGGCGCTGGGCCAGGACATTGGCGGCGGGCCGGTGGTGGCCAATCTCGGCAAGATGCCGCACCTGCTGGTGGCCGGTACCACCGGCTCGGGCAAGTCGGTGGGCGTCAACGCCATGCTGATCTCGATGCTGCTCAAGGCCACGCCCGACGAGCTGCGCCTGATCATGGTCGACCCCAAGATGCTGGAGCTGTCGGTATACGACGGCATCCCGCACCTGCTGGCGCCGGTGGTCACCGACATGAAGGAGGCCGCCAACGGCCTGCGCTGGTGCGTGGCCGAGATGGAGCGCCGCTACAAGCTGATGGCGGCCATGGGCGTGCGCAACATCGCCGGCTTCAATGGCCGCCTGGACGAGGCCAGGCGGGCCGGCGCCCAGGTGGCCGACCCGCTGTGGGAGCCGCAGCCGTGGGAGATGCACCAGAGCCCGCCGGTGCTCGAGAAGCTGCCCTATATCGTGGTGGTCATCGACGAGTTCGCCGACATGTTCATGATCGTCGGCAAGAAGGTGGAAGAGCTGATCGCGCGGCTGGCGCAGAAGGCCCGGGCCGCCGGCATTCACCTGATCCTGGCCACCCAGCGCCCCTCGGTGGACGTGGTCACCGGCCTGATCAAGGCCAACATCCCGACCCGCATGGCCTTCCAGGTGTCATCGCGGGTCGACTCGCGGACCATCCTCGACCAGGGCGGCGCCGAAAACCTGCTGGGCCACGGCGACATGCTGTACCTGCCGGCGGGTTCCGGGGCGCCGACCCGGGTGCACGGCGCCTTCGTCGATGACGACGAGGTGCATCGCGTGGTCGACGACTGGAAGCGTCGCGGCGAGCCGGAGTATGTCGACGAGATCCTCTCCGGCAGCGTGACCGCCGATGCCCTGGCCGGGCTCGAAGCCGACGGGGCGGAGGGCGACGATGCCGAGCAGGATGTGCTGTATGACGAGGCGGTGGCGTTTGTCACCGAGAGCCAGCGGGCCTCGATCTCGGCCGTGCAGCGGCGCTTCAAGATCGGCTACAACCGCGCCGCCCGCCTGGTCGAGGCCATGGAAAAGGCCGGCGTGGTGTCGCCCATGGGCAGCAACGGCGCCAGAGAAGTGCTGGCTCGCTCCCACGGTGAATGAGTCACAGCGTGCAAGCATCATGCAAGTCGGCGTCGCGGGGAAACTTGCGGCGCCGATGTGAGTCGCAGTGAGCATGGCCGCTGCGGCTCATTACAGGGACTCACTACTGGGAGAGACAGCATGAAGCTTAAGACGTTGATCGCCGGGGCGCTGGTATCGGCAGCGCTGCCGGGCCTGGCCCTGGCCGACAAGGGCGCCGATCGCCTGACGCATCTGCTCAAGCCGCTGACCACCTACGTGGCCGATTTCGATCAGCAGATCCTCGATGGCAGCGGCCAGCGCCTGCAGTCGGCCAGCGGCCGCATGTGGCTGGCGCGCCCGGGGCGCTTTCGCTGGGAGGTCGATGCGCCCTACTCGCAGATCGTGGTCTCCGACGGCGAGCAGGTGATCCTCTTTGATCCCGACCTGGAGCAGGCGACGGTCCAGCAGCTGGACGAGCGCGTGACCTACACGCCGGCGCTGCTGCTATCGGGCCGCGCCGATGCGCTGACCGAAAACTATACGGTGAGCTCGAGCCAGCGCGGCACCGCCGAGACGTTCACGCTGACGCCGCGCAGCGCCGATACGCTGTTTGAAACGCTGCAGCTGACCTTTTACGGTGAGCAACTGGGCGGGCTGCAGATGACCGACAGTACCGGCCAGCGCACGGCTATCGAGTTCGACAGCGTGGAGCAGAACGGCAGGATCGACGACGCCCGCTTTCACATCGAGCTGCCCGAAGGCACCGATATCATTCGCGATACGCAATAATTAACTCGTACGGGGACAGACCCTTAACTCGTACGGGGACAGATCCTTAAGTGCACTTTGGTACAGGGTGCCAAAGTGCACTTAAGGATCTGTCCCCTATGCCTACTTAAGGGTCTGTCCCCTATGCCTAATTATGCCCCGTCCGCCTCGTCGTCGAGCTGCCGGCGCCACGCCATCAGCTGTCCGTAGCGCTTCTCCTGGCCGTATTCGGTAGGGGCGTAGAAATGCTCCCTGGGCAGGTCGTCGGGCCAGCAGTCGTGCGCGCTGCCGGCGGGGTAGCCGTTGGGTTCGCTGTGCGCGTAGCGGTAGCCTTCGCCGTGGCCCAGCGAGGCCATCAGGCGGGTTGGCGCATTGCGCAGATAGCTGGGCACTTCCAGGCTCGGCTGGGCGGCAGCAAAGCGCTGGGCCTGCTTCCAGGCCGCGTCGACGGCGTTGCTCTTGGGCGCCACGCTCAGGTGAATCAGCGCCTGGGCGATGGCGCGCTGCCCCTCGTGGTCGCCCAGGCGCAGATAGGCATCCCAGGCGGCCATGACCAGCGGCAGGGCGCGCGGGTCGCTGTTGCCGACGTCCTCCGAGGCGATCGCCGCCAGGCGGCGCACCACGTCCAGCGGGTCGCCGCCGCCCTGAATGAAGCGCGCCATGTAGAGCAGTGCGGCATCGGTGCGCGACGAGCGTATCGACTTATGAAGGGCCGACAGCAGGTCGTAGTAATAATCCCCCTGCTTGTCGAAGGCGCTGGCCGTATGTCCGATGACATCCGTCAGAACCTCCAGCGGCAGCCGTTCGCCGTCGCCGTCGGGCTGGGTGAAGCTGCAGGCGATTTCCAGCAGGCCGAGTGCGCGCCGGGCGTCGCCTGCCGCCGCGCGGGCCAGCGCCTGCAAGACGTCATCGTCCGCGCTGATGCGCCGCTGGCCCAGGCCGCGCTCGGCGTCGGAAAGGGCGTGGCGAAGCACCTGCAGCAGTTCGTCCTCGCTCAATGCCTTGAGCACATAGACCCGGGCCCGGGAAAGCAGCGCCGAGTTGACTTCGAAGGACGGGTTTTCGGTGGTGGCGCCGATCAGCGTCAGCAGGCCAGACTCCACGTGAGGCAGCAGGGCGTCCTGCTGGCTCTTGTTGAGACGGTGGATCTCATCGAGAAACAGCACCGTGTTCCGGCCCTGCCCCTGGGCAATCCTGGCGCGTTCGATCGATTCGCGGATCTCCTTGACCCCCGCCATGACCGCAGACAGGCG
>DATHXP010000323.1:0-4972 GCA_035459605.1 Halomonas sp.
CTCGCAGGACATCGACCCCGACAGTGGGATGATCATTGCCGACGGCTGGGAAATCGTGAAGGCCAACTGCACGGCGTGCCATTCGGCCAAGCTGGTCACCCAGAACCACGGCTCTCGCAACCACTGGAAGTCGCTGATTCGCTGGATGCAGGACACCCAGGGCCTGTGGCAGTTCCAACCCGAGATGGAAGACACCATTCTCGACTATCTGGCCGAGCACTATGGCCCCAAGAAAGACGCGCGTCGCGCACCGCTGCTGCCCACTCAGCTGCCGGACAACCCCTACGCCAACGAAAGTGGCAACGAGTCCGGCAATGACACGGGCGCCGCGCCGGCGGCCTGATCGCCAGCGCTGCGGACTGCGCTTTCGTCAGTGCTCAGGCAAGACGCCACCGACCTTTTCCAAAAGGCCGGTGGCGTCTACTGTTAACCCGGCCGTGTGGCCTTGGCGACAGCCTTCCAGACGTGCCTGGTCATATCCAGGAGTAGGACAACCGCAGTTAGACACGCCGAGGAGCGCCGGGAACAGGTCGAAGAGGGGGTTCTACGCCATAAATGGCGTAGGTAGCGCCCAAGGACGGGTTCACAGCGCCCCTCGCAGACCTGTTGCCGGATCAGCTCCGAGTCACAAAATCAACTGCAATGGCCCTGTACCCAGGAGCGCAATCAGCTCACCGCGACCTCGTAGCCGGTGAACTTGCGCAGGTTGATCACCCCGCTGTCGAGCATCAGGTACTGGCCCTTAATGCCCATCAGAATGCCGCTCACCTCGGGATTCTTGTCGAAATTATGCGAGACCACCTTGGTAGGGTACTCGAGCACCGGGTAGTCGAAGCGCCGCGGCGCCTCGTCGACAGCGCGGATGGCATCTTCACCGAAACGCTCGCGCAGCTCATCGAGCCCGCCGGCCAGGCGTGCCAGCAGGCGCTCACGCTCGGCGACGAGGTCAAGCGCTTCGGCCGCGCCGCGCAGCATGACCCGCCAGTTGGTACGATCCGAGACTTCGTTCTTGAACAGCACCTCAACCAGCCCCGACTGCTGGCGGCTTGCCACCTCGAGAATCGGCAGCGCCTGAACCGCGCCCTGGTCGAGCCAGCGCGTCGGTATCTGAGTGGCCCGGGTAATGCCCACCTTGAGGCCCGAGGCGTTGGAGAGATAGACCACATGCGGCTGGAAACAGTGGCGCTCGCCCCACTCGGGCTCGCGGCAGGTGCCCTCGAAGTAGTGGCAAAGCTCCGGCTTCATGATGCAGGTGTCGCACCGGGCCAGGCGCTTAAAGCACGGGTAGCAGTAGCCCTGGGCAAAGCTCTTGCGCGTGGCCCGCCCGCAGTAGGTGCAGGCGATGGCCCCGGTCCAGAAAAGGTTCAGGCGTTGGCCGAGTCGCGCGTTGAGATCAAGGCGCTGATCACCGGCGCGCAGGGTGTAGCGGGCGCTTTCTCCCTCGGCGCCCGGCTCGACGGCCATCTTAGTCAGACAGCCCTGCGCGAGCAGCGGGTCGGACAAGCGCTCAGTCACGCTTGGCGCCCCCGCCAACGTCCTGGCCCAGCCCGGCCATTTCCGGCGAGATATCGCTGCCGCTGCTGCCGGCGCCGCAGGTGCGCCGCTCCAGATAGCCGACCCGCTGCTCTTCCGGCACGTTCTGCTGCACCTCGTAGCGGATCACCGCCTCCATGCACAGCTCGGTCTGCTCGGGCGTCAGAAAGCGCCCGTCGGGCCACTTGCGCAGCGATACCGCCTGCTTGAGGCCCAGGTAGATATCGGGGGTCATCTGCTCGATCATGCGCTCGAAGGTCATCTCGCTCATGGCGGTCTCTCCTGACATTTCCTGCCAGCTGGCACTGCCGGTCAGATAGCTCGTTTCAGATCGTGTTAAAGCGCTCGCGGGGCTTAGAGAAGCGCTGAATAAATCGGCGAATGGAATGAAGCGCAAGGCGCACGGCACGCAGAAGGCCAGACATAACATGCAGTTAGGCGAGTCTTCGAGTACCGCGCAACGCAGCGATTCGTCCATGCAGACATTTATTCAGTGTTTCCTTAGCGGGAACGCCGCTGTGGCCGTGAATAATACCAGCCCAGCGCCAGTCCCACGACAAGCCCGCCCAGGTGCGCCTCGTTGGCCACATTGCCAAGCCCCACCAGTCCGGCAGCGCTGGTCATGGCAAATACCAGCCAGCCAAACATCAGCACGACCAGCATCTGGGGGACGAAAAAGCCGCTGCCGGGGCGGCGTCGACTCATCAGCCAGACGTAGGCCATCAGGCCAAAGTCAACGCCGGACATGCCGCCAAACAGCACGCTGCCGGCGGCATACTGGGCCAGGTTGCCGCCAATGCCCGTCGCCAGCAAAAGCACGATAAAACGGCCGCGACCGTGGCGCTGTTCAACCTGGCTGCCGAAGAACCACAGCCACAGCATGTTGAAGAGCAGGTGCATCCAGCCGAAGTGCAGAAATATCGGCGATAGCGGTCGCCATATCTGGCCCGAGGTCAGCGCATCCTGCAGCGTGCCAAGCACGGGCATGCCGTTGACCAGAGTAATCGGCACGATGGTAAGCATGCTGACCACGATGTCGCCCAGCAGGCCGGTAAGAAGAAATACCAGCAGGCACAGGCTCACCGCTACCGCCGTCAGCGGAGCCAGGCGAAAGGGCTTGGTCAAGAAATGCGACTTGCTCATGGATGGCGGCGTTCCTTCCGGCAGCAGCGGCTCGCCTCGCTCCCAGCGAACCAGAAGTCGCTGCATGGCGTCCTGTTGGCTGGGGTCGACGAGCCACAGCACCTGCCCCCGCTCCTCTTCGGTAATCAGATGGCCAATACGATGGGCCCACAGCGCTTCGCGCAGCTCGCTGGTGTCCACATCGGGAGGAATGAGAATCATCCTGTACATGGGATACCCGCACACTCCCGTGAGAAACCCGAAAGCCCGAAGCCAGACCGGCGAAAAGAAAGAAGCGGTGCAGGAGATGCAATGCGCAGGCACGAAAAAAACCGGCGGTGGAAGCCGCCGGAAAAAAGCAAGGGATCATTCAAGGGAACAAGGTAAGCAAACCATAAAACGGCCCTGACGTCAGCAAAAATGTCAATAATATTGTAACGCTCTGTATCGCCGTTAGTCATCATCGATCTCCCATGACCCGCCGCGGAGCGGTTCTCTCTTCGGAACTTCAACCCAGGAAAAATGATCCGCGTCGAGTCGCGCTTCTCCACTCCATCGATAGGCGACCAGCCGGCCAAACTTCACGGCGCTGTAGTCCAGGCAGGCGATATTGCGGGCCGGCAGCGCCGGTATGCCTTCGCACCAATAGTGCCCGATAAACAATGGACGCTCGTCGAGCCCATAGTAGCTCAGCTGGGCACGCTCTTCATCGCTCAGCTGGCGCTGCTCCAGACCGTCGGGCAGGTTGTCCGGCTGGAACAGCACGTCTCCCCAGGTCTGGGGATCGTGCGCCCAGAAGTGGGTGCGAAAGCTGCGGCGCGTGAAGCCGTCTCCCGAATGGATCGTTGTCCCTGCGGGCAGGGTGAGGTGCGAGCCCCGCGTCAGGCGATCAAGAATTCGATGCTCCACGCTATCCGGACGCGAAGCCTTGAGCAGAAACTCGAAATCGATACGGCCCTGCGGATAGTCCCGGCGCAGCGCATCGATCAGCGGCTGATCCCAGCATGCGTGCACCACCCTGAGCCCGTCGAGCTCAAGGAACAGCGGCAGCTCCATGAACCAGGCCAGCGTCTCCTCCCACTCCTGGGGGTAGTCCCTGTACTCTTCCAGCGTTTCTCGCACGATGCGGTTGTGGCGCGCGGTATGCGCCCGCAGCCAGCCTCCCGACGGCGCCTGGGGCGAGCGGTGGCAGTAGGCCAGCGCATTGGCCTCGTGATTGCCCATCACGATCAGCGCCTCACCCGCCTCGACCATGCGACGCGCGGTATTGACCGCCAGGCGAATGCGCGGACCGCGGTCGATCAGATCGCCCAGAAAGATCACCTTGCGCCGCGGGTGACGATACACGCCGCCGCGCCGGCGATAGCCGAGCCGCTCCAGCAGCTTGACCAGGCTGGCACCGCAGCCGTGCACATCCCCGATCAGGTCATAGCCCTGCACGTCGCCCTGCGCTTTGTGTTCTGCATCGGCCTTGACCACCTCAGTCGCCCAGCCGATTGTTCCAGCCCAGCTTGCTGCGCAGCACTTCGTAAAAGTTATGGCCCAGCGGATGGACCAGCTGCACCCGTTGCGGCTTGCGGCGCACGACCATCACGTCATCGGGCCTGGCGACCGCGCGGGTCTGGCCGTCGCAGCTGATATGCGGGTACATCTGGTTGGTCTCGCCGATATGAATGCGAATTTCACTGGCCGCGTCAATGACGATCGGTCGGCTCGACAGCGTATGCGGAAACATCGGCACCAGCGCGATGACGTCCAGGCTGGGGTGCATGATGGGGCCGCCGCCCGACAGCGCATAGGCCGTCGAGCCGGTGGGGGTGGCAATGATCACGCCGTCGCTGCGCTGGCTATTGACGAAATGACCGTCGATGAACAGTTCAAACTCGATCATGCGAACGGCCTTGCCGGGATGCAGCACCACCTCATTGAGCGCATCGCCGCTGCCCACCTGGCTATCGCCCCGGTAGAGCTCCGCGTCAAGCAGAAAGCGCTCCTCGACCTCGTACCTGCCCTCGAGTACCCCGCCGACCCCTTCCTCGAGCCTGTCCGGCGATATGTCGGTCAGAAAGCCCAGCCGGCCGCGGTTGACACCCAGCACCAGGGTGCCGCTGTGGCACAGGCTGCGCGCCGCGCCCAGCAGGCTGCCGTCGCCACCGACTACAATTACCAGATCGCACAGCTCGCCCAGCAGGCGCCGGCTGGCCTCGGCGTGGCCGTGGTCCAGCAGCACCGTGGCGGTGCGATCTTCGATGAGCACGTGATAGCCGGCCGCGTCGAGAAAGCGCGCCAGCCGCTTGAGGGTGTCTACCACCTGGGC
>DATHXP010000324.1:0-11696 GCA_035459605.1 Halomonas sp.
TCCAGGCGCTCGCCGGCGCGTATCACGACGACCGGGATCTGCGTGCCCGGCGCGACGCGCGCGATATCGGTCATGGTGCGCCGCGGGTCAATGGTGGACTGGCCGTTGATCGTCAGAATAACGTCGCCGGGGCGCAGGCCGGCGAGGTCCGCGGGTCCGCCGGGCGCCACGCCGGCGATGATCACGCCGGCGTGGGCCTTCAGGCCAAACGACAGCGCTAGCTCGGGATTGAGCTCCTGGGCTTCGATGCCCAGCCAGCCGCGGATGACCCGGCCCTGGGTGACGATCTCTTCCAAAATGTTGCGCGCCAGGTTGGACGGGATGGCGAAACCGATCCCCTGGGAGCCGCCGGTGCGCGAGAAGATGGCGGTATTGATGCCGACCAGGCCTCCCTCGGGGTTGATCAGCGCGCCGCCCGAGTTGCCGGGGTTGATGGCCGCGTCGGTCTGGATGAAGTCCTCGTAGGCGGTCAGGCCCAGATGGTTGCGCCCGGTGGCGCTGATGATGCCCATGGTCACGGTCTGGCCGAAGCCGAACGGGTTGCCGATGGCCAGTGTCACATCGCCGACCGCGGTGTGCGAGGAGTCGGACAGCTCGATCACCGGCAGGTCGTCAAGGTCGATGCGCAGCACAGCCAGGTCGCTTTCCGGGTCGGTGCCGATGACCTCGGCCAGGGTCTCGCGCCCGTCGCGCAGGGCCACGCGGATCTGGTCGGCACCGCTGATCACGTGGTGATTGGTCAGCACATAGCCGTCCTCGCTGACGATAACCCCCGAGCCCAGGCTGGAGAGCATGCGCTGGCGGCTGGGCGGGTCATCGCCATAGAACTGCTCGAAGAAGGGGTCGGACAGCAGCGGGTGCGCTTCGCGTTCGATGACCCGCGACGAGTAGACGTTGACGACGGCGGGCGCCGCCTTTTCCACCGCTTCGGCATAGCTGACCGGCCCCTGTTCGCGGTCGATCAGCGGCGCCTGGCGCAGCTTGGGAGCGGGGCGCGCTGCCTCTTCGGCAGCCAGCTTGTCGGCTGCCTGCTGCGCGGGGAGTTCGACTCGGGGCGAGCCGGCGTCGGGGGCGGTATCGGAAGCGGTCCGCGGAGCCGTCTCGGACGCCGTGTCACGAACCGCGGCGTCACGACCGACCAGGACAGGAAAGGCGTTGAGCAATACGATGGCCAGCAGCAGGCCGATAACGATGGGCAGCAGATAGGATAGTGCGCGGTGCATGCGCGGCATTCCCTGTTTGGTATAAAAATATGGACGAAAAAGGATTGGACAGGCGTCTTGACGGGGCCGGTTTTCGGCGCCTGTTCGCGGCACCTGCGCGAGCCATTTACAATGGGCTAGCATAACATTTCACCCCAGATTCTGTCCGGAGAGAAGATGATCAGCTGCGATGAGTTAGTGGCCGCCTGCAACCGGCGGCTCAGCCCCGAGCGCTTTCAGGATTACACTCTGAACGGTCTGCAAGTAGAGGGCGCGAGCCGCGTCAAACGCGTGATGAGCGGGGTCACGGCCTGCCAGGCGCTGCTCGATGAGGCGGTGGCCTGGGGGGCCGATCTAATCCTCGTGCACCACGGATTTTTCTGGAAGAACGAGCCGGTGGCGGTGACCGGCATGAAGCGCCGCCGCCTGGCAGCGCTGCTGATCAACGATATCGGCCTGCTGGCCTACCACCTGCCGCTGGACGCGCACCCCGAGCTCGGCAACAACGTCTTGCTGGGTAAACAGCTGGGATTTGACGTGGCGGGCTGCCTGGACGATGACGCGGGGCTGGGTCTGCTGTGGCACGGGGAACTCTCGACACCCATGGCGCCGGCGGCGCTTGCCGAACAGGTGGGGGCGCGCCTGGCGCGCGAGCCGCTGCTGATTGAGGCGCCAAGCAGCGGCAAGATCCGGCGAGTGGCGTGGTGCACGGGGGGCGCCCAGGACATGATTAGCGCCGCCGCCGAGGCCGGCATGGACGCCTTCATCTCCGGAGAAATTTCAGAACGCACCACGCACCTGGCACGCGAGCTCGGCATCCACTACCTGGCGGCGGGGCACCACGCCACCGAACGCTACGGCGTCCAGGCGCTGGGCGCGTGGCTGAGCGATGCGTTTGGTGTCGAGCACCGCTTCGTGGACATTGACAACCCAGCCTGAGAGCTGGCGCCGGTGCGGCGGGTGGCTAGCCGCACCGGCGCTTAGCGGCGATCCGGCGCTGCGGCTGCTTTTTTGGCGTCGCCCTTGAGCCCGAAGTCCTCGGAGAGCGTGCCGCTGTTGCCGGCGGCGTAGTCGCGCGGCATGGCCAGTCCGGTGTCGTCGCTGATGGGGGCGGCGCTGACGTCGAGGCCGGGGCGGCTTTCGACGCCGAGGCTGGTTCCAGCGTGATTGACATCCCGCAGCAGCGCCTCGCTGTCTCGGCTCAGCGCTTGAGCCTTGGCGGCAAGACGCTCGATGTGGTCACCAAGACCGATGCGCACTTCGCTCAGCTGGCGTTCCTTTTCTGCAAGGCGCTGACGCAGCTGCTGGACCTGGCGCGCGCCGGAGCCGAGTAGGTGGTATCCCAGAGCGCCGATGCCGGTGCCTGCCAGCAGAGAGGCGATGATCAGCACGACATTGATGTTGCTTTCTTCCACGATGTACTCCTGAGCTGTCGGACACGCTAGCCCTGGAGTCAGCCGGTGGACTCTGGGCGGCTGACATTATAGGGCCGACCTTGCCGGTGGGGTCAACGCCGGGTGGACGATGCGCGGGCGTGGCAGGGAACGTATAATGCCCATCTCTTGATGGAACAAGCAGGTCAGCAATGATCAAAGGCGGCAATCCCGACACCTTGACAGCGTCTCGACTTCTTACCCCCAGACAGCGCTACCAGACCGACCTGGAGCGCGAGGGGTTCGTGCATGATAAAGCTCAGGCCAGGGCGGTCGAGCACCTGCAGCGGCTTTACGATCAGCTGGCGGCTGCGCCGGATGCGAAAAGCGCGCCGGCGTCTTCGCGGCGCCTGACGTCGCGGGTTGGCGGCATCCTGGGTCGCGGTCGCCGCGGCGCTAAATCGAACGAGCCGAAGCTTCCCGCCATCTCGGGGCTCTATTTCTGGGGCGGCGTGGGGCGCGGCAAGACCTATCTGGTGGATAATTTCTACGAGTCGCTGCCCTTTGCCGAGAAGATGCGCACCCATTTCCACCGCTTCATGCAGCGCGTGCACGCTGAGCTCGAACACTACAAGGGCCAGCGCAACCCGCTGCAGCTGGTGGCGCAGCGCTTTGCCGATGAGGCCCGGGTGATCTGTTTCGATGAGTTCTTCGTCAAGGACATCACCGATGCCATGATTCTGGCCAACCTGCTCGAGGCGCTGTTTGCGCGCGACGTGGTGCTGGTGGCAACCTCCAACATCGAGCCGGCGGATCTCTATCGCGACGGTCTGCAGCGGGCTCGATTTCTACCGGCGATTGACCTGCTCGAGCGTCACTGCGAGATCGTCAACGTCGACTCCGGCGTTGACTACCGGCTGCGAGCGCTGGAGCGTGCCGAGATCTTCCATTCGCCGCTGGACGAGGCCGCCGAACGTGAGCTAGCGCGCAGCTTTCACGAGATTGCCGGTGCCAAGGGTGAAGCGGGCGCAGCTATCGAGGTCAATCACCGGATGCTCAACGCGCGTCGCCTGCACGAGGACGTGGTGTGGTTCGAGTTCGACGAGCTGTGTGACGGGCCGCGCAGCCAGAACGACTACATTGAACTGGCCCGCGAGTTTCAAAGCGTGCTGGTGTCCAATGTGCCGCGCATGAATGGCGGCAGCGACGACCAGGCCAGGCGCTTCATCAGCATGGTCGACGAGTTCTATGATCGCGGCGTCAAGCTGCTGATGTCCGCTGAAGCGCCCGCCGAGCGGCTGTATGCCAAAGGGCGGCTGGAGTTTGAGTACCGGCGCACGTTATCGCGGCTGCAGGAGATGCAGTCGCGAGAATACCTAGCCCTGCCGCACAGGCCTTGATGGAGCAGAAAAAGTCTTGCCGGATCAGCCCCGCGTCATATTGCTAACTGCATTTGCCCTGTCTGCACGCCGCTTGGCGTTGCCCGGGGTTGGGGTTTCGTGTACCATGCGCGCTCGCTCGACTGTTGTCGCAATTTTTCGCGACAACCAAGAAAAATAGGGATGGTCCTGTCGCCCCGGCGCCTGGATCCAACGCATTGATTTCTGGTGATCTACACATGAAGACGTTCACTGCTAAGCCGCAGTCCGTCCAGCGCGACTGGTACATTGTCGACGCTGCAGACAAGACGCTCGGCCGTCTGGCGACCGAAATTGCCCGCCGTCTGCGCGGCAAGCATAAGCCGGAGTACACCCCGCACGTTGACACCGGCGACTACATCGTCGTGATCAATGCCGAGAAGGTGAAGGTCACTGGCAACAAGGCCAGCGACAAGATTTACTACCGCCACACCGGCTATCCGGGCGGCCTGCGCTCCATGAGCTTCGAACAGATGATTGACCGCGTCCCCGAGCGCGTCATCGAGCTCGCGGTCAAGGGCATGCTCCCCAAGGGGCCGCTGGGTCGCGCCATGTATTCCAAGCTGAAGGTGTACGCTGGCAACGAGCACCCGCATACCGCCCAGCAGCCACAAGCACTGAACATCTGAGGGAGTCTTTGCCATGTCACAACAGTATTACGGTACCGGGCGCCGCAAGACCTCTACCGCGCGCGTCTTTCTGAAGCCGGGCACCGGCAAGATCACCGTCAACAGCCGTGATCTCAACGATTATTTTGGCCGCGTCACCGGGCAGATGGTGGTGCGTCAGCCGCTTGAGCTGACCAACACCCTGGAGCAGTTCGACGTCTACGTGACCGTCAAGGGCGGCGGCGCTTCTGCTCAGGCGGGCGCCATTCGTCACGGCATTACCCGGGCGCTGATGGTGTACAATGAAGATTATCGAGCGCCGCTGCGTGAAGCAGGCTATGTGACTCGCGACGCTCGAGCAGTCGAGCGCAAGAAGGTGGGTCTGCGCAAGGCTCGCCGTCGTCCGCAGTTCTCCAAGCGTTAATCACAAGCTTACGCTGCGCGATGAAATGAAAAGACGCCCGGGTCATGAGCCCGGGTTTTTCTTGTCAAAGATTTGTCCTGGAACAAGGGTTTAGTGGTAATGACCCGGCTTGTCCTTGTGCCAGACGGCGCGTTTTTTTACCATATGATGGATTTTTAAATCCGTGGTCGCGGGTTGCCAGACGCTCGTGATGAACAGCGGGTAAGCTGATGGGAGAAATCTGAAGATGGCAGACAACGGCGTGAACAAAGGGCGACGCCGTTTCCTCGTGGGTGCTACCAGCGTCGTGGGAGCGGTAGGCACTGTCGGGGTTGCGGTACCCTTTGTGGCATCCTGGCAGCCGAGTGCCAGGGCAAGGGCGGCAGGTGCCCCGGTGCAGTTCGATGCGTCCAAGCTCGAGCCGGGGCAGCAGGTGACCATCGAGTGGCGCGGCAAGCCGGTATGGGTGGCGCGCCGCGACGCGGCGGCGATCGAGCGCATCAGAGAGATCGATCCCGGGGAGCTCCGCGACCCTGAGTCCAAGGTGCCCCAGCAGCCCGACTATGTGGATCCGGTGCTGCGTTCGATCAAGCCCGAGTTCATCGTTCTGATCGGTATCTGCACGCATCTTGGCTGCGTACCTTCCTACTACCCCGAGCCGGGGACTGCGGAGTTTGGCAGCGACTGGCCCGGCGGCTACTTCTGTCCCTGTCACGGTTCGCGTTTCGACCTGGCGGGGCGGGTGTATACCGGCGTGCCGGCACCCACCAATCTCGAGGTGCCGCCCTATCGTTTCGTGTCCGACACCACCATCATCGTCGGCGAAGATCAGGAGGCGAGCTGATGGCTAACCCAAACAAGGCCAAGGCGGATGGCGGCTTCATGCGCTGGGTGGACGATCGTTTCCCCGCGACCCAGCTGTGGAACGACCACCTGGCCAAATACTATGCGCCGAAGAACTTCAACGTCTGGTATTTCTTCGGCTCGCTGGCGATGCTGGTGTTGGTTAACCAGATTCTGACCGGTATCTGGCTGACCATGAGCTATAATCCCACCGCCGAAGGCGCCTTCGCCTCGATCGAGTACATCATGCGCGACGTGGAGTGGGGCTGGCTGATTCGCTATCTGCACTCTACCGGCGCCACGGCTTTCTTTGTCGTGGTCTATCTGCACATGTTCCGCGGCATGATGTACGGCTCCTATCGGGCGCCGCGCGAGCTGCTGTGGATATTTGGCATGGCGATCTACGTCGCGCTGATGGCCGAGGCCTTCATGGGCTATCTGCTGCCGTGGGGGCAGATGTCCTACTGGGGCGCGCAGGTGATCATTTCGCTGTTCTCGGCGATTCCGGTGATCGGCGACGATCTGACCCAGTGGATTCGCGGCGACTACCTGATCTCCGGCATCACGCTGACCCGTTTCTTTGCTCTGCACGTGGTGGCCTTGCCGATCGTGATTCTGGCGCTGGTGCTGCTGCACATCATTGCCCTGCACGAGGTGGGTTCCAACAACCCCGACGGCATCGAGATCAAGGACAAGAAGGACGAGACCGGCAAGCCGCTGGACGGCATTCCCTTCCACCCCTACTACACGGTCAAGGATATCGTCGGCGTTGCCGTCTTTCTGTTCGTATTTGCCGTGGTGGTCTTCTATTTCCCCGAAGGGGGCGGCTATCTGCTGGAGAAACCTAACTTCCAGCCGTCCGACCCGCTGGTGACGCCTGCGCATATTGCGCCGGTGTGGTACTTCACCCCGTTCTACGCGATTCTGCGCGCGATCACCTTCTCGCTGTTCGGGCTCGACTCGAAGTTTTGGGGCGTGATCATGATGGGGGCGTCCATCGCCATTCTGTTCGTGCTGCCCTGGCTCGATCGCAGCCCGGTGCGTTCAATCCGCTACAAGGGCTGGATGTCCAAGGTAATGCTGGCCCTGTTTGCCATCAGCTTCATCGTGCTGGGCTATCTGGGCACGCAGCCGGTGTCTCCCGGGCGCACGCTGCTCGCCCAGGCCGGCACGATCATCTACTTCGCCTACTTCGTCCTGATGCCGTTCTATACCCGGCTGGAGAAGACTAAACCCGTTCCGGAAAGGGTGACTGGCTAATGAAAAAGCAACTGTGTGCACTGCTCCTCGCGCTGGTGCCCTTTGCCGCGCTGGGGGCTGTTCAGCTCGACAAGATGAATCCTGATATTCACGACAAGGCTTCGCTGCAAAATGGCATGAAGCTCTACGTGAACTACTGCATGGGCTGCCACTCGCTCGAGTATCAGCGCTTTTCGCGCGCCGCCGAGGATCTGGGCATTCCCCAGGAGCTGGTGGAAGAGAATCTTATCTTCGACGAGAGCCTGGCCTTCAACGACCAGATGCACAGCGCCATGGAGGCTGCAGACGGAGAAGCCTGGTTTGGCGTGGCGCCTCCTGAGCTGAGCGTGACGGCCCGCCTGCGCGGCACGGACTGGATCTATACCTATCTGCGCAGCTTCTACAGGGATCCGAGCACCGCCACCGGCGTTGACAACCTGGTCTTCCCGCTGGCGGCCATGCCCAACGTGCTGGAGCCGCTGCAGGGCGTTCAGGAGAAGGTGTGCGCGCCGTCGGACACGCCAATCCCGGGGGCGGAAATTGACCCTCTGACCGGCAAGTATCAGTCCTGCGATACGCTGCAAATCACCCAGCCCGGTAAGATGGAGCCGGCCGAGTTTGATGAGGCGGTTTACGACCTCACCAACTTCCTGGCCTATGTGGGCGAGCCCTCCAAGCTGAAGGCCCAGGCGCTGGCGCCCAAGGTGCTGATCTTCATCTTCATCTTTGGCGTGATCGCCTACTTCCTGAAGCGTGAGTACTGGCGCGACGTTCACTGATTGCCGGTGAGTGTCTGTCGAGGGGCGCACGACCAGGAGTTGTGCGCCCCTCATGCCTTGCGCCTGAGCGTGGCAGCCGACCCCCGCTGTCGCTGCGCTGGCGTGTTATCATTCCGGCACGACTTGTTACGAGGATTTTTCCATGGGTGTAGTGGCCAAGCGGTCATCGATGATTTTCTATTCGGGTACTGAGGACCATCTCAGTCATCGGGTGCGTATCGTGCTCGCCGAGAAGGGTGTAGCGGTGGATATTGTCGAGGTCACCGACGAGAACCACCCTGAGGAGCTTGCCGATCTCAATCCCTACAACAGCGTGCCGACGCTGTACGATCGCGACCTGGTGCTCTACGAGTCCAAGGTGATGATGGAATATCTCGACGAGCGATTTCCGCATCCGCCGCTGCTTCCGGTTTATCCGGTCGCGCGTGCCCAGAGCCGCCTGTGGATTCACCGCATCGAGCATGAGTGGTGCTCGCGCATGGAGCGGGTGCTCCAGGGCACCAAGAAGGAGGCCGACAAGGCGCGCAAGGAGCTGCGCGAAAGCCTGATTGGAATTTCCCCGATTTTCGAGGAGCTTCCGTATTTCATGAACGAGGACTTTACCCTGGTGGACTGCTGTCTTGCCCCGCTGCTGTGGCGTCTGCCGATACTGGGTATCGAGCTGCCCGAGAAACAGGTCAAGCCGCTGCTGGACTACATGAAGCGCATCTTTGAGCGCGAGGGTTTCAAGAACTCGCTGACCGAAACCGAGCGTGAGATGCGCGTCTAAGGAAGGGGAGTATCCGCTTCGCCAAAGACTGCACCCGATATGGCAGCGAGTCACAGTCAATAGCCAAGCCAAAAATCAAGCCAGCAGGAGAACCCGCTGATGACTTCAAGCCGACCCTATATCGCCAGAGCACTTTATGAGTGGCTCGTCGACAACGACCTGACGCCTCAGATCGTGGTCAACGCCGAGGCGGAAGGCGTCGAGGTGCCGCGTGACTACGTCACCAATGGCCAGATCGTGCTGAATATCGGCGTTTCGGCCGTGGGTGAGTTCTCGATGAACAACGATGCGATTGCCTTCTCGGCGCGTTTCGGCGGCAAGGCCACGCGGCTGATGGTGCCGATGGAGGCGCTGGTGGCGATCTATGCAAGAGAAAACGGCGTGGGCATGGTGTTTGGCCATGAGCCGGTACTGCCGCAGCCCGAAGCCGAGTCGGGCGCTGCTGATGAGCAGCCTGATCCGGAGGCTGAAGGCGCCGCCGAAACGACGTCAGACAGTGACGGCGAAGATACTGGCGACAGGTCGGGCGCGAAGCCGAAGGGGCGCCCCGCGCTGCGTGTCGTTAAGTAGGGGATAAAGACACAACGTAAAAACGGCAGATCAATGATCTGCCGTTTTTACGTTGCTAGTGCGCCGGCATGGCCAGCGCTATGTTCTCAGTCCAGGTAATCGAACGCCTTGACGACGCGCTGCATGCCACCCGTGTCGCTCACCACGCGGACAATGCGGTCGGCCTCGCTGCGGCTGACGATGCCCATCAGGTAGACGCTGGCGTTTTCGGTGACGACACGCAGATTGCCAGACTCGATGGCGGCGTCGCTGGCCAGCGCTGCCCGTACCCGAGTCGTGATCCAGGTATCATTGAGCCGCTGGCTGGCGGGCAGGTTGGCAGCGACCGTCAGTTCGTTAAGCACGCGGCGCACGTTGCGTACTTCGCTCGCCACGTTTTCGGCCATCTGCCTGAGCTCTTGGCTGGGAACCTGCCCAACCAGCAGCACCACGCCGTTAAAGCTGACGGCCCTGATGCGCGCGTCGGCAAGGCGCGCATCGGTGCGCTTCAAGTTGTGCCTGATCTTGGTCTCGATGGAGTCATCTTCTACCTTGGCTCCCCGGGTGCGTTCGCTGTAGTTCTCGTTGACGGTGCCGGGGTTGGCGGCCGTGGTCATGGCCTCGCAGCCGCCAAGGCTCAGCAGCATGGCGGCAAATGCAGCGATAATGATGTGCTTGATCGACATGGGCTTACTCGCTTGTGCCAAAGAGTTGTTCATCGATTAAGTCGCACAGACAGTGAATCACCAGCAGATGGGTTTCCTGAATGCGCGCGGTGGACGTGGCCGGCACGCGAATCTCACAGTCGTCCTGCCCCAGCAGGGAGGCCATGTCGCCGCCGTCGCGCCCGGTCAGCGCGACCACGGCCATTTCGCGGTCGTGGGCTGCCTGAATGGCTTGAATAATGTTGGCGGAGTTGCCGCTGGTGGAGATGGCCAGCAGGATATCGCCGGGCTGTCCCAGCGCGCGGATCTGCTTGGAAAAGACCTCGTTATAGCTGTAATCGTTGGCGATTGACGTCAGCGTCGAAGAGTCGGTGGTCAGCGCCAGGGCGGGCAGGCTCGGTCGCTCGCGCTCGAAGCGGTTGAGCAGCTCCGACGAGAAGTGCTGGCTGTCGCCGGCGCTGCCGCCGTTGCCGCAGGCAAGAATCTTGCCCTCGTTGACCAGGCACTGCACCATCATGTGGCTGGCCACTTCGATAAAGGGTGGCAGTACCTCGCTGGCATAGGTCTTGGTGTCAATGCTGGCGTTGAAGTGTCCGAGAATGCGAGTCTGGAAATCCATCTTGGCTTCCTGGTCCGTGTGCGATCAGAACGCTTCGAAGGCGTTAGTCACCCACTCGTATTCGAGCTGGTGGAGCGGGCCGGTGACGGCCAGCACGTCGAAGCGGCAGAGACATGATAGCCCGTTGCGGTGGAGATAAAAACGCGCCGCCCTGATCAGGCGGCGCTGTTTCTGCGGCGTGATGGTCTCCAGCGGATGGCCGTGCCGGCTGCTGGCGCGGTGGCGAACCTCGACAAACACCAGGGTGTCGCCATCGCGCATGATCAAATCCAGCTCGCCGCCCTTGGCGTGCTGGTTGCTGGCGATCAGCGCCAGGCCGCGGGCCATGAGCCACTGCGCGGCGCGCTGTTCAATAAGCGCGCCGCGCCGGCGGGCATCAGCGCTTCTGGCCGTCATCGCCGTGGCCATCATCAAGGGTGCCGTCGAAAAAGCTGGCATCAATCATCGGCCTGGGCACGCCGCTTTCAAAGCGGGCCCAGGGCAGCTGACGCTGGATGCGCCCGTCCGGGCCCGCGCTCAGGGTGCCGGTGGCGCCGTGCAGCTGGCTGCCCGGAATGGCCTGGAGCTGCGGCAGCCTGATCCCCAGCTCATAGGCGTCGACGCCCATGGCCATCAGGCGCATCAGCGCCGGGTCGGTGTCGTCGTGCAGCTGGCGATAGCTGTGTGAGTGGGGCAGGGAGTTCACGCCGCCGACGGCCGCCTCGGGAATCTGCCAGGGGATGTCGACGAACACGACGCCGTTGAGGTCCTTGTCCAGGCGCGGCTGATCGATACCTTCGTACAGGTGCGAGGTGGCGTAGACGGGCAGGCCGTCGGCGTAATAGTAGTCAAGCGTCGGCGGCACCTGACGGGCATAGTCCGGCAGGGCGAGCAGAAACAGCATGTCCGGCCGCGGTGACGCCACCGCGCGCCGGGTGCTCTCGGTGGCGGGCTGCCCCGGGTTGTAATGGATGACGCGGGTGATTTCTCCGCCGGCCTGGCGCCAGCTGGCGGTAAAGGCGTCGCCGACCCGGCGGCCCCAGCCGTTGCCCGGGATCAGCAGCGCCGCGCTGCGGTGGCCGTCCGCGCGCGCGCGCGCGGCGACCTGGCGAGCCTCGTCCTCGGCGGACAGCCCGAACTGATAGAGCCCCCTGGCCATGTTGCGACCGCCCTCGCCGTAGTTGAGCGCCAGAGTCGGCAGCGCCACGCTGTCGCGCTTTTCCAGTTCGCTGACCCTGTCCTTGGACAGC
>DATHXP010000325.1:0-2092 GCA_035459605.1 Halomonas sp.
GGCCGCCAGGGTGTCAATGGCGGCGGGAGGGCCGCCGCTGACCTCCAGCGGGAATTCGGGCTCGGCCTCCACGCCCTCCGGGGCCAGGCCGAAGGTGGTCGCGGAAAGATAGGAGCCGGTCAGCGCCGACAGCAGCAGGCCGAGAAGCGCCGCTCGGCCCAGCTCGACGTGTAAACGTTGGCTCAGGGTGCCGCGCACCGGGCGCAGCAGCTGGCGCCATCCGCCCAGGCGAGCGGCCAGCAGCATGGCGCCGGAGACTGCCAGCGCGACCATCACCAGCGCCGTGATGCCCGCCGCCGCGCGGCCGGGCGTGTCGAGCAGCAGTGAGCGGTGCAGGTTCTTCATCCAGCGCGAGAAGGACGACGGCGAATAGGCCGCGATGGCCTGCCCGGTGCGCGGATCCACGCGATCGGCGCCTACCTGACCGTCGCGGGTGTAGTAGACGATGAGGGTGCCCGAGGGCGTGCGCTTGATCTGCTCGGCCCCCGGGTAGTGTTCCTCCAGCTTGCCCGCCAGATCGGCGACGCTGATCTGTCCGGCGGCGGGCAGCGTGGTCTCTGCGCGCTCGAGGGCCGGATCGAGCGACAGGATCGCCCCGCTCACCGTGAGAACGATGGCGAGCAGCGCCGCGATCAGGCCGGGTAGCGAATGAAGCTGGCGTAGCATGGTATTGGTGCTCCCTGTTGGATCAGAATCAGAAGGTGTAGCTGAAAGACCTCACGTAGCCCCGACCGGAGACCGGCTGGCCCGCGCCCGCGGTGGTCAGCGGGACGACGACATCGGCGCGATTGTCGCGCATCTCCTCGACGGAGGTGTCGACGCGCACTTCATATCCGGCGTCGATCAGCGCATCGGCAAGATCGAGGGTGACAGTCAGGGAGCGCCCGCTGCCGACGCTGGCGCCGGTCAGTCCGTCGTATTCGCTGCTGCGCAGGCCGCTGCCCCGCGCCCAGTCGCGCAGGTGCTTGTAGTATTTCGGCTTCTCCCCGGCGACCCACAGCGTGCCCCGGTACTGGCCGCTGGCATCGGTGAGGTAGAGCGCCACATAGGCGCCGTCGCCGCCGTAGCTTTTTAGCTCGGTGGTGAAGGTCACTTCGCGCGCCTGGGCGAGGGCCGGCAGCGCGATGGCGGCGGCAAGGCCAAGGGTAAGTGCAAGAGCATGGGTGAGCTTTTTCATCGTCTGTTCTCCCTGATGAATCATTCGATGCGCACGGATGGCCGGCCGCTGACGACGCCGCTGTTGGGGGCGCTGCGGGACTCCGTGCGTCGACGGGTACTTTCCCTGCTGTCGTCGCCATCGTCATCAAAGCGGTCGTAATCCTCATCGTCGTAGTCGTATTCGATTTCCAGCTTGCGCAGGCGCAGCGATGCCGGGGAAAATTCTCCCTCGACCTTGTTGCCATCCTGATCGAGGCCCTTGACCTCGTAGCAGCCATCGTCGATCTTGATGCGGCGTACCTCCCAGCCTTTATCCTCGAGCTGCTGGCGCAGGACTTCGCGCGGCTGCCAGTCGGCGACCGGATCACGGCAGTCGTCGTCGGCGAAGGTCATTGCGGCCGCCAGAGCGGCGGCCAGCGCGGTGGTGACAAGCAGTGGCGTTTTCATGGTCTTCTCCAGGTGAGTCCAGTTGGGGTCACGCTGTCAGAATAGGTCGATCACCTGACAGCAGCCTGAAGGCGGCGCACCGGTGACGGCTTGCAGAAGAGATTGCCGCTGTTCAGGTAGCCGTCAGGTTGACCCGTTACACTCCGGCTGCCTGCGCTGCCAAAGGAGGTGGGACATGCGGATATTGCTGATCGAGGACGCGCCCTCGCTGGGCGAGGCGGTGCGCGAGCAGGTCATTGAGGATGGCCACGCGGTGGACTGGATGCAGTGCCTCAAGCACGCCGACGCCAGCGTCGCGACGACTGCCTACGACCTGATCCTGCTCGACCTGATGCTGCCCGATGGGCGGGGACTCGACTTTCTGAAGCGTCGCCGCAAGGCGGGTGACAGCACGCCGGTCATCATCCTGACCGCGCGCGATCAGATTTCCGACCGCATCGAAGGGCTGAACGCCGGCGCCGATGACTACCTGGTCAAACCCTTCGAT
>DATHXP010000326.1:0-1788 GCA_035459605.1 Halomonas sp.
GACAAGCTGACCCGGGCGCGGCGCGAAGCCTCGACGCGCCCCCTGGCGCTGGTCAACAAGACCTTCGGGCTTTTGCAGAACGCCATCTCGCTGGCCAGCTTCGCGGTGCTGCTGGTGCAGTTCTCGCCCTGGGCGCTGCTGATCCTGCTGATTGGCGCGCTGCCGGTGTTCGTCTCCGAGGCCAAGTTTTCCGGCGACGCCTTTCGCCTGTTTCGCTGGCGCTCGCCCCAGACGCGCATGCAGATGTATCTCGAGACCGTGCTGGCCCGGGAGGACAGCATCAAGGAGGTCAAACTGTTCGGCCTGGGGCCGCTGCTGCTCAAGCGCTACCGCGACATCTTCGAGACTCTCTACGCCGAGGACCGGCGTCTGACGCTTCGCCGCGACAGCTGGGGCTTTGTGCTCGGCCTGCTGGGCACCCTGGCCTTCTACGGCGCCTACGCCTGGGTGGTGGTGGCGACCGTCGGCGGACGTTTGACCCTGGGCGAGATGACCATGTATCTGATGGTGTTCAAGCAGGGCCAGTCGGCGCTCTCGGCCAGCCTGACCGCCATCAGCGGCATGTACGAGGACAATCTCTACCTGTCCAATCTCTACGAGTATCTGGAGCAGCCGGTGGCGCCGTCCACGGGAACGCTCGTTGAAGGCGCTCGTCCCGGCGACGGTATCCGCTTCGAAAACGTCGGCTTTACCTACCCCGGCACTGAGCAGCCGGTGCTTGAAGGCATCAGCCTGCATCTGAGTCCCGGCGAGAGCCTGGCCCTGGTCGGCCAGAACGGCTCCGGCAAGACCACGCTGATCAAGCTGCTGACGCGGCTCTACGACCCCAGTGAAGGGCGCATCCTGCTCGACGGCAGCGATCTGCGCGAGTGGGATGTCGACACCCTGCGCCGGCGTATCGGGGTGATCTTCCAGGACTTCGGGCGCTATCAGCTGCCGGTGGGGGAAAACGTGGGTGCCGGCGACGTGGAGGCCTTCACCGACGAGGCGCGCTGGGAAAGCGCGGCCCGCCAGGGCATGGCCGATGAGTTCATCAGTGACCTGAAGCACGGTTATCACACCCAGCTGGGACGCTGGTTCAAGGGTGGCCAGGAGCTCTCGGGCGGCCAGTGGCAAAAGATCGCTCTGAGTCGCGCCTATATGCGCGAGCAGGCCGATATCCTGGTGCTGGACGAGCCGACCGCTGCCATGGACGCTGCCGCAGAGGCTCAGGTGTTCGAGCAGTTTCGCCGCCACGCCCATGAGCGCATGACGCTGCTGATCTCGCACCGTTTCTCCACGGTGCGCGCCGCCGACCAGATACTGGTGATCGACGCCGGGCGCATCATCGAGCGCGGCACCCACGAACGCCTGCTGGCCGAGAACGGCCGCTATGCCCAGCTGTTTCGCCTGCAGGCGGCGGGCTATCAGTAGCCGCCCATGCCGCTCATGCCATCCATGCCCAGCATGGCGCCGCCCAGGCCCAGCAGCATGGTGGCGACCATGAACAGCACATAGAGCAGCGTCATGATGCCGCTGATCAGGAAGTAGGTGCGCAGCTTGGCCATGGTCTGCTTGATGTCGTCCTCGCTGTGGTTTTCATAGCCGCGCTTGGCGGCGCCGGCCGCCTGAAACAGAGCCACGCCGGCCCACACCGGAATCCAGGCAACCACCAGGCCGATGACTGAGATAGCGGTGAGCACGCCGGTCAGGATCAGCATGACGCCCAGCAGCTGCATCCAGAAGCGGCTGCGGTAGAGGGGCTCGATGATATCGCGCAGGGCGAAGGGAGAGGAGGGCGATGGCGCT
>DATHXP010000327.1:0-2612 GCA_035459605.1 Halomonas sp.
GGTCAGCGATGCTGCCCGCGCTCTAGAAGGGCTGCTCGCCCACGTCCCCAGTGCGCTGAAGCGCGGGGGTGCGGCCCGCGCTGCCGAGGCGCGCGAAGCCCTCGCCTTGCATGAAGACCCACTGCTCGCTCCCTTCGTGCCGCTGTGTACCACAGTGCGCGAAGCGCTGCCCGACGCCATCTGGGTTGGCGACTCCACCGCCCCGGCCTACGCCGCCAACCACCTGCTGTCACTGCCAGCGCCGCGCTGCTTCTTCAACGCCTCCACCGGCTATGGCACCCTCGGCTACGGACTGCCGGCAGCGCTGGGCGCGCAACTCGGCCAGCCTGAGCGGCCGGTGATCGGCCTGGTGGGCGATGGCGGCGTGATGCTTTCCTTCTCCGAGCTGGCCACCGCCGTGGAAGAGCATCTACCGGTGGTGATTCTGCTGTGGCATAACCACGGCTATGAGGAGATTCGCCGCTACATGGATGCCCACGGCGTCGAGCGTCTGGGGGTAGATATTCAGGCACCCGACTTCCAGGTTCTGGCCCAGGGCTTCGGCTGCGCCGCCACCCGCGTGACCAGCCCCGCCGAGCTGGGCCAGGCGCTGCGCACCCGCCCGGCGCAGGCACCCTATCTCATCGAGATCGACGCCGCGGCCTGGTGTCGCCAGCTCGGACTGCCCGCGTCCACCGCTGCGGAGGCGTCATGACACCCCTCGATCAGCAGTTCATCGGCAACCGCTGGGTGGCCTCGCAGGGCAGCCGCCGGCTGCCGGTCACCAACCCCTATAGCGAAACGCAGATCGCCGAGGTCACTGCCGGCCACCCGGACGACGTGGACGCCGCCGTGGACGCTGCGCGCTGCGCCCTGCCCGCCTGGCAGGCGCTTTCCGGCGGCGAGCGCGCCGACTATCTGGAGGCCATTGCCAGCGCGCTGAGCCAGCGCCGCGAGGCGCTGATCCTCACGTCCGTCACCAACAACGGTAAGGTGCGCGACGAGGCCGCCATCGACCTGGACGACGCCATCGCCTGCTACCGCTACTACGCCGAACAGGCCCGCCAGCTGGACGCCCGGCAGGGCACGCCGGTGGCGCTGGCGATGGCGGGCGTCGAGGCGCGCTGCTACCACGACCCGGTGGGCGTGGTGGGGCTGATCACACCGTGGAACTTTCCGCTGGTGACCAGCGCCTGGAAGCTCGCCCCGGCGCTGGCCGCCGGCTGCACGGCGGTGTTCAAGCCCTCCGAGGTAACGCCGCTGCCCGAACTTGCGCTGGCCGAGATCGCTGTGGCCATCGACCTGCCGGCGGGGGTATTGAACCTGCTCAACGGCGATGGCGAAGGCATCGGCGCCCCGCTCAGCCGCCATCCGGGGGTCGACAAGCTGTCGTTCACCGGCAGCAACGCGGTGGGCGAGGCGGTCATGAAAGCTGCCGCCGAACACACCGCCAACGTTTCGCTGGAGCTGGGCGGCAAGTCGCCCATTCTCGTGATGGAGGACGCCGACCCCGAGCAGGCCGCCGACTGGGTGATGGCCGGCATCTACTACAACGCCGGCCAGATCTGCTCGGCCACCTCGCGCCTGCTGGTGCATGAAGCAGTGGCCGAGCCGCTCTACGCGGCTCTGGCCGCGCGCATCGACGCCCTGACCCTGGGCGACCCGCTGCAGGCAGAGACCGACATGGGGCCGCTGACTCGCGCCCAGCAGCGCCACAGCGTGCAGCGCTACCTCGCCATCGCCCGCCAGGAAAATCTGGTGGCGGTGCGCGACGACCGCCACCGCACGCTGCCCGACACCGGCTTCTTCGTCGCCCCCATCCTCTATCGCGACGTACCGGTGGAGAGCGTGCTGTGGCGCGAGGAGATCTTCGGCCCGGTGCTGTGCGGGCGCAGCGTCGTCGACGAAGCTGAAGCCATCGCCCTGGCCAACGCCAGCGACTTCGGTCTGGTGGCTACGGTGATCAGCGGCGACCCCGAGCGCGCCCGGCGCATTGGCCGCCAGCTGCAGGCCGGCAGCGTCTGGTACAACAGCGAGCAGCTGGTGCTGCCTCAGACCGGCTGGGGCGGCTTCAAGCGCAGCGGCATCGGCCGCGAGCTCGGCCCCTGGGGACTGGCCGCTTATCTAGAGGTTAAACATCTCATCGGACCCTGCGATCCAAAAGCCTGACTGGCTGAAGTGAATACAAGCCGCAAGTGAATGCTCCCGCGCATCATGCTACGCATTGATGCGGGGCTTCAGGCTCTCGCCGCCAGAGCGTTGAGAGCGTGACCGGCATTCTCGGTTTGTCAGGGGAACGTTTGCCCACTGACAACTGCCCGTCCTTGCGGCGGGTCAGCTTGTGTTTCCAGGCCCAGTAGCGGGCGCCGATGTTGTAGCTGGCGTTGAGATCCGCGTTGTACTGCTTGCCGTTCTGGAAGGTGGCCAGTTCGTGCTGCGCCTTATCCCGCTTGATGCGACCCGAGCCGTCGAAGGCCCAGGACGAGGTGCCTCGGGCATAAACGGTGACGACCCGACCACCGGCTTCGACCATCTTCTGCTCGATCAGCGTGGCCAGTCGGCGATGCAGCCACTGATGGAAGCGCTGGCGCAGTCCCGACCGCTTCTTGCCGGCCTTGGGCCGCCAGCCCTTC
>DATHXP010000328.1:0-16177 GCA_035459605.1 Halomonas sp.
CCGTCTGGATACCGGCAATCCGCTGGACGACAAGATCCTGCGCGACCAGGAGCTCTATACGGCGGCCTTCGCGGTGCACCGCTACGCCACCGGCGGGCGCTGGCACAGCGTCTCGCTGCCGGTCTCGCTGGGTCTGGGGCGCGATGATGCCGACCTCACGGCCACCCCTTTTCAGGGCGATGCACCCGACTGGGCCGATGACTGGAAGGAGGTGACCCTGTTCTACCCCGGGCAGGTGAACTGGCCGCTGCTGGTCAGCCGCGCCCACGCCGGCGCACCCGCCATCGCCAAGGGCGTTCCGGTCAAGGTCCGGCACAGCGAGCGGCAGCTGGCGATCTACGGCGTGGAGATGGAGTTTAAAGACGCCATCATCCGCCAGTGGGGCCTGACCCTGCTCGCCGGCCTGATCGTCATGCTCGGCGTGGCGATCGCGCTGCTCCCCGCCTTTCGCAACACCTCCACCAAGCGCAAGGGAGAGCCCTCATGAGCGGCATTCACCATATCCTCGTCTACTTCCCGGTGGGCCTCTGGGCACTTTCCGCCCTGATGATCCTGGTCGGCGCCCTGCTGCCCGGCCGCATGGCTGAAATCAGCCGCGCCGCCCTGCTGCCGGTGCTAGCGCTGAGCCTGCTGGCGGCCCTGGTGGCCATCATCAGCGGCCTTCTGACCTGGCCGCTGGAGGCCAGCATCGCCAGCCCCCTGGCGCGCAATCATATTCTCACGGCGCTCTGGTCGCTAGGTGTCTTCACCATGCTGACCGCGCTGGTCTGGCGGGCGGGCAGCGCGGCCTTCGACGGCGCACGGCGCTGGGTACTGCTTCTGCTGGCGCTGATCGGCACCTTCATCTTTGCTACGGCCGGCACCCTCGGCGGCTACCTGGCGGGGTCCACGCCCCAGTTCTCCGCACTGCTCAAGCTGCTCGGCTGGGACGTCTACCACACCTTTTTCGTGCCCACTTGGGTGATCGCCGTGATGGTGCTCATCGGGATCGCCTGCGCCGCGCTGGGGCTCAAGGGGCGCCGCGCGGCCGCCTGATCCGCCGCCCGGCCTACTCAAAGCTGAAGTGCGACTCGGGGGCGTCCGGCACCAGCGCCGCGCAGACGCGCACTTTCTTGAGCAGCTCATCGTGAGTGGCTGCGACCAGGTTGATGTGGCCCAGCTTGCGCCCCGGGCGCTCGCTCTTGGCGTAGCGGTGCAGGTGGGCGTCGGCCATGGCCAGCACCGCGCCATTGTCGGCCTCAAAGCCAATCACATTGACCATCGCCGTCGGCTGGCGCGCCGAGGTGTCGCCCAGCGGCAGGCCCTGGATGGCGCGCAGGTGGTTCTCGAACTGGCTGGTCACGGCGCCGTCCAGGGTCCAGTGGCCGGAGTTGTGCACCCGCGGTGCCATCTCGTTGGCCAGCAGGCTGCCGTCGGCGCACTGAAACAGCTCCAGGGTCAGCACGCCGACGTAGTCCAGCGCGTCGAGCAGCGCGCGAATGTAGCCGTCGGCGGTGTGCTGCATGGCGGCGTCCAGGTCGGGAATCGGCGCGATGGAGTAGCGCAGTATGCCGTCCACGTGCTGGTTCTCGGCCATGGGATAGAACGCCACCTGGCCGTCCCGGCCGCGCACCGCGATGATCGACACCTCGCGCACAAAGTCGACAAAGGACTCGACGATCAGGCGGGGGTGATTGATCGCGCGCCAGGCCTCGTCCGCCTCGGCCGGGTCGCGAATCACCGCCTGGCCCTTGCCGTCGTAGCCCTCGGTGACCGACTTGGCCACCACCGGCGCGCCCAGTTCACGCACCGCCGCTTCCAGCGCCGCGGCGCTCTCCACCAGCCGGTAGGCCGGGGTCGGGATGCCGAGCCGGTCGAACAGCGCCTTCTCTTCAGCGCGGTTCTGGCAGATGCGGATCGCCTCGCTGGACGGATAGACCGGCCGGCGCGCCTCGATGGCCTGAACCAGCGCTACGGGCAGGTGCTCGAACTCGTAGGTGACCAGGTCCACCCGGTCAAGAAAATCGTCGAGGTGGCGCTGGCCGGTGTCGATGATCACCTCGCCGATACCGGCGCTGGGACTGCCGGTGGTGTCGAGAAAGGTGAAGCGATTGGCCAGCGGATAGCCCGCCAGCGCCAGCATCCGACCCAGCTGGCCGGCACCCAGTACGCCGATGTTCATGGTGTTTTCCTCGTTTGTCGCTTTCGCTCAGGGTTCGGGCCGCGGATCGGGCCGGGGGTCAGGATGGTCGAGCACGGCCTGGGTCTGCTCGGCGCGAAACGCCTCGACGGCGGCGCGCACCCGGGCATCCTGCAACCCGACGATCTGCGCTGCCAGCAGCCCCGCGTTGGTGGCGCCGGCCTGGCCGATGGCCAGGGTACCTACCGCGACCCCGCCGGGCATCTGCACGATGGAGAGCAGCGAGTCGAGCCCCTTCAGCGCCCTGGACTCCACCGGCACGCCGAGCACCGGCAGCGCCGTCTGCGACGCCACCATGCCCGGCAGATGCGCCGCGCCGCCGGCCCCGGCGATGATCACCGCAAGGCCGCGCCCGGCCGCGTCCCTGGCGTAGTCGAACAGCAGATCCGGCGTGCGATGGGCGGATACCACGCGAGCCTCATGGGCCACGCCGAGGCGCTCGAGCATGGTCACGGCATGCTCCATCACCGGCCAGTCGGACGCTGATCCCATGATCACGCCAACCCGCGGCGCTTGAGTGTTTTCGGGCATCCAGGGCTCCTTGCAAAAGACACATGGCGCTCCAGTCGACAGCATGGAGCGGATCGGGGCAGACGATAAAAAGAAAGGCTCGTATTCTAGCAGAGCCGCCGCGGCTGTTCCTCACCGCCGCCGCCTCGGTACACTTCAGGCGGCATAAAATCCCCGATGACCGGGAACCTATTCCTCCGGAACTCGTCACTAGGGGAGCTTGAACAAGGAGCTAGACCATGCGTAAAGGACACATCCTGCTAATTGCCGCGCTGAGCGCTTCTCTGGCGCTCACCGGCTGTGACAGCGGCAAGGAGGATGACAAGGCGGCGAGCAAGACGCCTCCTCAGCAGACGGCAAGCGATGCGCAGCAGCCCGATGCCAGCGACACGAGTGAGCAAACCGCACCCTCGCAGCCGCGCCGCCTGGAAGGCGAGGTTGTGTTTTCGGCCACCGACACCCCGGTGCCCGATGACGCCGAGCTGACCATCAGCCTGAGAGGCGTGGCGCGCAGCGATGCGCCATCCGTGACTATCGCTGAAACCAGCCTGACGCCGGGCAACGAAGATCCGGTACGCTTTCGCCTCGACTATGACACCGGCGATATTACGCCGGGAACCTCTTACGCCCTGCGAGGTGAGGTGCGCAACGCCAGCGGGGAGCTGCTGTGGGTCAGCGCCAAGCGTCACGGCGTGGAGGTCGGCAACGCTGCCGATCAGGGCCCCGTGACCCTGACGCTTGAGCCGGTGCGCGCCGCCGATACGTCCGGCAGCATGCAGGATACCCAGAAGTCCATGCTGTCACCGCCTCCCGGCGACAGCGTCCAGCACGATGCCAGCCTGGAAGGCCAGGCAGACAACGTCCAGGAGCCCAGCGCCGCTGAAGCCCAGCCGCCCGCCGATGCGCCGGCTGAGCGTAGCGACTGACGCTCTTGAAACGCTCAGGCGCTAGCCGGCTGCTGATGCCGGCTGGCCAGCCAGTTGCCGACAATGATCGCAAGCATCACCGCCACTCCGGCGGCCTCAGCCAAAAAGCTCGGGTAAAACACGCCCACAATGGCGGGCAGCAGCACGATGCGTGACACCACCGACAAGCGCGTGAACAGATAGCCCTCCAGCACCGCCGCGAAGGCGCCCAGCGCCAGCAGCGCGCTAAAGCCGCTCCAGATCAGCAGCGACAGCGGACCGCCAACGATGATTTCAGGGTTGTAGACCATGAACAGCGGGACCAGATACAGACCCTTGGCGAATTTCCAGGACTGGAAGCTGGTCGGCATCGGCTTGGCCCCGGCGATCGCCGCCCCGGCGAAACCGGCCAGCGCAATCGGCGGCGTGACGTTGGAGTCCTGGGAGTACCAGAACACCACCAGGTGAGCGATCAGCAGCGGCACGCCGAACTCGTTGGACAGCGCCGGGCCCACCAGCACGATCAGCACGATGTAGCTGGCCGTCACCGGCAGGCCCATGCCCAGCACCAGGCTGGCCAGCAGCACCAGGATCAGCGCCAGCAGCAGGTTGCCGCCGGAGAAAGCCAGCATCATGGCCGAGAACTTGAGCCCCAGCCCGGTCAGCCCCACCACGCCGACGATGATGCCGGCCACCGCACAGGCCATGGACACCGCTACGGCGTTGCGCGCGCCGAGCTCGAGCCCCTGCAGCAGCCTGATGATGCCGGCCTTGACCGCCTGCCACAGGCGCGCGGAGGTCACCGGCTCGCCGCGCTTGGGCCCGACAAACAGAAACCACACCGCAAAGCGCAGCACCGCCACCGCCAGCATGGTCATGATCGCGTAGTAGCCTACCCGCATCGGCGACATATTCATCACCAGCAGCCACACCAGCACCCCCAGCGGCAGCAGGAAATGCCAGCCGGCAGACATCACGTCGCTCACCTTGGGCAGCTCGTCCCGGGTCATGCCCTGCATCCCCTGCTTGAGGGCAATGATGTGCACGAATAGATAGACAGTGCCAAAGTACATGACCGCCGGAAAGATGCTGACCTTGACCACCTCGAGATACGGCATCCGCGTATACTCGGCGATCAGGAAGGCCCCCGCGCCCATCAGCGGCGGCATGATCTGGCCGCCGGTCGATGCCGCGGCTTCAATGCCACCGGCCTGCTCTGACTTGTAGCCCAGACGCTTCATCAGCGGAATGGTAAAGGCACCGGTGGTCACCACGTTGGCAATGGCGCTGCCGGAGATCGAGCCCATGCCGGCCGAGGCGATCACCGCCGCCTTGGCCGGCCCGCCGCGCTGACGCCCGGTGGCCGCGTAGGCCAGATCAATGAAGAACTTGCCTGCGCCGGTAATCTCGAGAAAGGCGCCGAACAGCACGAAGATGAAGATATAGGTGGCGGCCACGCCCATGGGCAGGCCGAAGATGCCCTCCTGCCCCAGATACAGCTGGCCCACCACGCGGTCGATGTTGTAGCCGCGGTGCTCCAGTACCCCGGGCAGGAACTGGCCGAGCCAGGGCAGCTCGCCGCGCGGGCCGGCAAAGGCATACAGGATGCCGATGATGCCGATGATCGTCATGCCCAAGCCTACCGCGCGTCGGCTGGCCTCGAGCACGGTCAGGGTGGCGATGCAGCCGACCACGATATCAGTCTGGCTCCAGAAGCCGGCGCGCTGGAAGATGGCGTCGAGGTTGAGCACCAGATAGCCGCCGGTGATGACCGCGCCGGCGAAGAACACCAGGTCAATGGCCCCGCCGAACAGCCCGCGCTTGCGGCCAGGGCCAAACACCGGAAACATCAGAAAGGCCAGCATCATGATCAGCGACAGGTGAATGCTGCGCTGGTAGAAAAGCCCCAGCGGCTGAATGCCGGCGGAGTACAGCTGGAACAGCGATAGCGCAATGGCCACCACGCTGATCAGCCACAGCACAGTGCGCGAATGATTGGCCTGGCTACCTGGGATGACAGGGGATGCCGCCGTTTCGCTCATGGAGATCGTCTCATCGTTGGGCGCCCTTTACCCTTGGCTCAGAGGCACCGTGATAACAGGATGTGCTGGCCACCAGCTGAACAGTCACGCCTTGATTGGCGGCCAGATCACTCAGGGAAATTATCGCTTCCGCACCGGCTTCGACCCCGGGTGTCAGCGCCGTGCAGCCGGTTTGGGCGGAGTCGTTCAACAGCTGCTCGAGGCTCGGCGTACCGTGGCTGACCAGCCGATGATTCACCGCCAAGCTGCCGACTCGCAGCCGATAGCGATTGCCGGGCACCGGCTCGTTGATGTCCTCGATCCAGTAGCCGCCCCGGCCGTCGGAAATCTGGCGGCCACGGCCGGGAACATGATCCAGCCCGGCGGCGAAATCCGGCAGGTGGCTGCGCTCGAGCAGCATGCGGCCGGCCCGGTTGCGATAGCAGTCGTGCACCGTAAAACCCTCCACCGAGTGGTTCCAGGCCAGGCACCAGCCGGCACCGGCGGGCATCGGCACGCTTACCAGCGGCTCACCAAATACGTCCACAACTTGCAGCCAGCGGTCGAACTTACCGTCTGTTCGGGCACTAGCCTGCAGCGCCAGGGCCAAACTTATCAGCAGCGCCACCGGCAGCAAGAGGGCGAGCCTGGCGGCTCGCCCCCTATCACCTGCTTTCACTGCCTTCGTCATGCCGACGAACTCGTATCAATGACGCTGATGATCCGACACCTCGGCGCCGACTTCTTCATAGTAGCGTAGCGCCCCCTCATGGAAGGGGATCGGCGTGGAGTTGACGCTGAACTCAACGGTGGTGTCGTTGGCCGCCGGATGAATGGCGATCAGCTCGTCGGTGCGCTCGAACAGCAGCTTGGTGATCTGATAGGCCACCTCGTCGTCCATCTCGCTGCTGGCCACCAGCACGTTGGGGATACTGATGGTCTGCACCCCTTCATCCATGCCGTTATACAGGCCGGCGCGCAGCTCATAGGCGGCGAACACGGGCTCTTCCTGCATGGCGTTGCTGATCTCCTCTTCGCTCAGACCGATCAGGCGCACATCGCGCGTGGTGGCCAGGTTGAGAATCGAGCTGGTGGGCGGCCCCACGCTCCAAAAGCCGGCTTCGATATCGCCATCGCGAATCGCATCCGCCGTCTCGTTGAAATTCAACCGCCGCGCGTCGATGTCGTCGTAGGTGATGCCGTTGGACTCGAGCAGCGCCCGCACGTTGAGCTCGGTACCGCTGCCCGGCGCGCCGACGGACACTTTCTTGCCCTTGAGGTCGTCAAGCGACTCAATATCGGAGTCGGCCATGGTGACCAGCTGCACGGCGTTGGGATAGATCGATGCCAGGGCGCGGATGTTGTCGAGCTGGCGCCCTTCGAAGTCTTCAGTGCCGTTGTAGGCCTGATAGACGGTGTCGGCCAGCGCCAGGGCGAGGTCGGAATCGCCGCGCCATACCAGCCCCATGTTTTCCACCGAGGCCCCGGTGACCTCGGCCACGGCGTCGTAGCCGTCGAGGTGCCTGTTGATCAGCTCGGCCAGGCCGCCGCCGTAGGGATAGTAGGTGCCGCCGGTGCCGCCGGTGGCGATGGAAAGCTGCTGCTCGGCCCCTGCCAGCGGCGCGACCGCAATGGCGGCGGCCGCCAGGGCATATCGAATCACTCGCATGATGTCTCTCCATTCCTTGTAAAGTGTTTTTTGTGAGCAACAACGCTACCACGACCCGCCGCTCATCAACCAACCCTACGCTTTCCACGCTTAATATCGACACTTTTGTTGATTTTGTCAGTTATACAAAGGTATCGACACTTGCTGCGGCATCAGGTTGCTTCAACCTGCTCCCTCACCTTGTCGACGATATGCGCGCCGATCGGCAGCGCCGAGGTGGCCGCCGGCGACGGCGCATTGCCGACGTTGACGGTGCGCGGCGTATTGACGAACAGGAAGTCGTCGATCAGCCTGCCGTCGCGCGACACCGCCTGGGCGCGCACCCCCGCCGGGTAGGGCCTGAGATCATCCAGCGTCAGGCTCGGGCAGTACTTGCGCACCAGCGCCAGGTAGCCCTTCTTGTAGAGCGAGTTCTTCATTTCGACAAGACCGGGTTTCAGGTTGTCTTTCAACACCTTGAGAATGCCCGGATGGGTCAGCATGGCGGCCAGGTCGCGCGGCGAGATATCGCGCCGACGGTAGCCTTCGCGCTTGAGCGCCAGCACCGCATTGGGGCCGACGGTCACGCTGCCGTCGATCATGCGCGTCAGGTGCACGCCGAGAAACGGCATCGACGGGTCCGGAATGGGGTAGATGAGGTGGCTGACGATCCGGCTGTGCCGCTCCGGCAGCAGGTAGTACTCGCCGCGGAACGGACAGATGGTAAAGCCCGGATCCTTGCCCAGCATGCGCACCACCCGGTCGGCCATCAGCCCCGAGCAGGTCACCAGATAGCGGCTGCTGAACTCCCCCTGGCGGCTGGTCACCACCACTTCCCGGCGGCGCTCTTCGATGCCGACGACCTCGGTGGAGTAGCGAATCTCGCCGCCCAGGCGTTCGAACTCGGCGGCCATGGCGCGGGTCACGGCGGCGTAGTCAACGATGCCGCTGGAGGGCACCAGAATGCCGCCAAGGCCGGTGATGTTGGGCTCGCGCTCGCGCAGGGCGTCGGCGCCGAGCCATTCGCGCTCCAGGCCGTTGGCCTCGGTGCGCTCCCACAGCGCCTGCATGCGCTGCATTTCCAGCTCGCTGGTGGCCACCAGCAGCTTGCCGCAGATGCCGTAGGCGACCTCGTGAGCGTCGCAGAACTCCCGGGTGGCGCGATTGCCCGCCAGGCAGAACGTCGCCTTGAGGCTGCCCGGCGTGTAGTAGACGCCGGCATGGATCACGCCGCTGTTGTGGCCCGTCTGATGGCGCGCTGCAGCGTCTTCCTTCTCGACCAGCAGCATGCGGCGATCGGGGTAGGCCTGCTTGAGCTGCATGGCGGTGGACATCCCCAGGATGCCGCCGCCAATGATGATGAAGTCGTACATCGGCTGCCTTTGGGTGCTGAAGAAAGATGTCTGCTGAGTGGCAAATACCACGCCGCCGGACAGCGGTTGACAGCTGCAAAATATCTACGCTTTTGTTTTTCGTCAACGCTGCGGTGATTACTTGCTGCGACTAATCGTCTGGGCTCGACTTTCTAACACCAGCCTGCGATAGGTAGTCTCAGGTATTATCAACGCACGACGATCAGGAGTCACCCGTGACAGCACAGCGAGAAAAGGCCATCCCCACCGTCCAGCTCGACAACCACCAGGTCATCGTCACCCGCTGGGACTTTCCGCCGGGCAGCGAAACCGGCTGGCACGTCCACGGCCACGATTACGTGGTGGTTCCTGTCACCGATGGAAAAATGCGCCTGGAAACCCCCGAGGGAGAGCGCCAGGCCACTCTGGAAACCGGCGTGTCCTACGCTCGCCGGGCCGGCACCGAGCACAACGTCATCAACGAGGGCAGCGAACCGTTCGCCTTCGTGGAGATCGAGCTCAAGAGCGAGGCATAGAGCAGGAAAGGCCCCGGTATTCCGGGGCCTGCACAAGGCTGCCTGCTCACGACAGCACGCCAAACGATCAGCTTGCCGGCCCAGGGCGCCTGGAACACCGCCTGCATGGCATCCGCACCGCCAGCGAGCTTTTTGCCAGCGTCTCGGGGTCGAGCACCAGCGGGGTGCCAAAAATGCTGCCTAATCTCTACACCCTTGGTCGAATGCCGCGCGCGGCTAGCCTCTGAATCCGCTGAGGATTGCTGCGATAGCTCTATTTCAGCTGGCACAGCGCTGGCGAAACTTTTCCAAAGTGGGCATGCTGGCGGTGTCGACTAACATCCACAGGAGTATCATGAACACGGCAATGTCTTCATTCTCGGAAGAACTTACCGACCCTCCTCGAACCAGCCCTGACCTCGATGTCAGGGATCTTGAACAACGCACTCGTCTGATGCGCGTTCTGGCGCGGCTGATTGCCGTATCAGAACTGGGCAGCAAGGAGATTGCCAGGCAGGCCGACGTATCAATGCAGAAGGTCAGCCATCTGCTGGCCGGACGCATTGAACAGCTCTCGCTCGATGAGCTGAAGAAGCTGCGCCTGGCGCTTGAATCCGAGCAGCTGCTCTCCTGAGCGCTTCTGCCGATCGGGGCCTTGCTGGCCCCGTCGTCATGCGCATGAGCTCAACCACAGCACCCGCAGAATCTTGAGCACAAGAGGGACTTCCCCATGAAAAAGCTTGTCGGCGGCCTGTTGATGGCCGTTTCACTCCCCGCGCTGGCCGACGGCCAGGCCGTGATTCAGGCCGAGTCGCCGGATGACGGCAGCCAGGCCAGCATGGATGTCAGCTGGGCCGGTGACAGCATGCGCCTGGACTTTCCCGAGCAGCAGGAAGGCTACATGCTGCTGCAGGGCGACAAGGGCTACATGATCACCCGGGCCGAAGGTCAGAAGATCATCATGGACCTCAGCATGCTGAAAGAGCTGGCCGAGGGCATGACCGGCGAGCAAGCCAATACGGCCGCCGCACGCTCGCTCGATTCACTGGAAGCAACCGGCGAGACCGAGACAGTGGCCGGCATCGAAGGCGAGGTCTATTCCATCGAGTGGACCGACAACGGCGGCACCAGCCACGACGAAACCATTGTGCTCAGCGATAACACCCAGGCCCGCGAACTGCTGAATGCCTTTCACAGCTATCAGAAGTCGCTGATGGGTGAACCGGACCCTATCGCTCAGGCGCTGGAAGAGCGCGGCATGGGCATGCTGCGCCAGGGAGACAGCTTCCTGATCGTTTCGATCACCGACGCCAGCCCCGATACCAGCCGCTTCAAACTCCCTGAAGACGCCGTGACCTTCGAAGAAATGATGCAGAAGGCCATGCAGGACGCCATGAGCGAGTAACCATGCCCCATCGGTAGCGCCAAGCGCGCTGCGACACCCCACAAGACGTACAAAACGCCCCGCGGAAGCGGGGCGTTTTTGCCTTGCGCTCTGCGCTTATCCTCTACTTCTCGGCCCCAATCGAAGCGCAAACATTAATTGTGAATTAATACTAATTCGCGCAACTCTTGACTGAAGTCAAGCTTCAGAAGAGCGCTCCGCGTAAGCTGACGGCATAGAACGACCATCTATCCAGGCAGGCGTCAGGCCTGCCCCCGTCACGCAAGCCCCGGAGGCGCCATGGACCCCATTCGCCGCTCCCTTCTCGGTCAGCTGGCCCGCCTGAGCGCGGGTGCCGCACTGGTTCCACTGTCCAGCGTTGCCGGCGCCGGCATCAACGCCCAGCCGCCGCGCCGCGAAGGTGATCCCAGCAAGCGCTACGGCATGCTCATCGACCTGCGCCGGTGCATCGGCTGCCAGGCCTGCACCGTCGCGTGCCACATCGAGAACGACGCCCCGCTGGGCAACTTTCGCACCGTTGTCTCGCAGTTTGAGGTGGAGCAGGAGAGCACCGGCGAGGTGGCCACCTTCATGCTGCCGCGGCTGTGCAACCACTGCGACAACCCGCCCTGCGTGCCGGTGTGCCCGGTGCAGGCAACGTTTCAGCGCCAGGACGGCATCGTGGTGGTCGACAGCGAGCGCTGCGTGGGCTGCGCCTACTGCGTCAACGCCTGCCCCTACGATGCGCGCTTCATCAACGAGAAGACCCAGACCGCCGATAAATGCACCTTCTGCGCCCACCGCCTGGAGGCCGGCCTGCTGCCGGCCTGCGTGGAATCCTGCGTGGGCGGCGCGCGCATCATCGGCGACATGCGCGACCCCGACAGCGAGATCAGCCGCCTGATTGAAAAGCATCGCGACGAGCTGATGGTGCTGAAGCCGGACAAGAACACCCTGCCGCAGGTCTTCTACCTGGGCATGGACGAGCGTTTCACCACGCGGCCCGACGCCAAGCCGGGCATCTGGGACGTGCTGGGAATGGATGGCAAGGAGGTGGGCTATGAGTTTGGTCACTGAAGTCGTCGTACCGCGCTACGGCATCGCCTGGTACCCCTGGGCGGTGCAGTATTTCTTCCTGATCGCCCTCTCCTACTCGACCCTGTGGCTGGCGGCTCCCGGGCTGATCCTGGGCAAGCAGGCGTGGATGCCCACCGCGCGCATCGCCCTGCTGGCCTGCGTCTCCACGACGCTGGTCGCTCCCGTCGCCCTGCTGGCCGACCTGCACCAGCCGCTGCGCTTCTGGCACTTCTACGGCTACCCGACCCCCTGGTCGTGGATGTCGCTGGGCAGCTTCATTCTGCCGCTGTATCTGGGCGCCGTGGTGCTGCTGGCCTGGCTGGCCTGGCGCCCCGCCCTCAAGGCGCGCAGCCGCCAGAATGACGGCTGGTTCTCCCGCGTGGCCGGCTGGCTGGCCTGGGGCGAATGGCAGGCGCCGCGCGCGGTGCTGGCGCTGGTCGGCCTGGGCGCGCTGATCGTCTCGCTGGGCATCATGCTCTACACCGGGTTCGAGGTGGCCATTGTCAAGGGCCGCCCGCTATGGAACACCGCCTGGCTACCGCCGATGTTTGTCGCCACCGGGGTGATCGGCGCCTGCGGCCTGGTCCTGGTGCTCAACCGCATCTCGTCGCTGCGCAGTCCCGACACCAACCGTCAGATGCTGGCCGCCCTGGTCGCCGCCTGTGCGATCACCGGCTTCATCGCACTGACCTGGTTCCTCGACGGCGTCAACGCCGTCTCGGGTTCGGTGGCTGCAGCGCTTAACTCGGTCAGCCACAGCGCCGCCTGGCGCACTACCGCCATCGAAGGGGGCATCGCCGGCGTGCTGCTGGCCGCGCTGGCCCTGGTCATGCGCCGTTCGCCAGCGCGTCGCAGGGCCATGGGCTGGCTACTCGGCCTGCTGGCGCTGCACGTGGCCTGGATGTTTCGCTGGGTGGTGCTGATGAACGTTCAGAGCGTCGCCCGCAACAGCGCCGGTTTCCACGACTATCACGTCGCCTTCGGCTCCTACGGCCTGCTCGGCATCGTCGGTATCTTCGGCCTGTGGCTGACCGCCGTGCTGCTGATCGACCTGTTCGTGCCTTGGCGCGAGGCCGCCAACGACCCCCGGGCTGAACCTGTTTCTTCCGCACCCGCCGCGCCCGATATCTCTTCTACTTCCGCTTCACCCGAAGGAGCCCCCAGCCATGGATAAGTCACGTCGTCGTCTGCTCAAGGGTGCCGTCGCCGCCGGCGGTGCGGCCACCTTTGCCGCCGGCTACTCCGGCCCGCTGGCCAAGATGGCCAAGGGCGTGACCGGGAGCGCCGGCGAGAAACCGGATCATCGCATCTACGGCAACGCCCTGGCTCCGGAATACCAGGTTGACCTAAAAAGCGGCGAGCTGACCCTGAACCCCGATCAGCGCACCGCCTTTACCATCTGCTACGGCTGCACCACCCAGTGCGGCGTGCGGGTGCGTATCGACAACGAAAGCGACGAGGTGCTGCGCACTGTCGGCAACCCTTACCATCCGCTCTCTTCCGACCCGCACCTGCCGATGCGCACACCGGTAGCCGAAGCACTGAGAAGCGTCAGCGCCTATCAGGATCAGGGCCTGGCCGGACGCTCCACCGCCTGCGCCCGGGGCAACGCCATGATCGCCCAGATCACCAGCCCGCATCGCGTCACCGACTGCCTCAAGCGCGTCGGCAGCCGCGGCGAGCGGCGCTGGGAGCGCATCTCGTTTGAGCAGCTGGTCGAAGAGGTCTGCGAGGGCGGCGATCTGTTCGGTGAGGGCCCGGTGGACGGCCTGCGCGCCATTCACAGCCACGACGAGCTGATCGACCCGGACAACCCCGAGTACGGCCCCAGGGCCAACCAGCTGCTGATGATGGAGACTACCGACTACGGCCGCTCGGCGCTGTTCAAGCGCTTTGGCTTCAACGCCTTCGGCACCCGCAACTACGGCCACCACGGCTCCTACTGCGGGCTGGCGTTTCGCATGGGCTCAGGCGCGCTGATGGACGATCTGGCCAAGAACGCCCACGTCAAGCCGGACTACACCAACGCCAAGTTTGCGCTGTTCATCGGCACCGCACCCAGCCAGGCGGGCAACCCCTTCAAGCGCCAGGGCCGGCTGCTGGCCGAAGCACGTGCCACAGGCAACCTGGACTACATCGTCATTGATCCGGGCCTCAACGCGGCGGCCTCGCACGCCGCCGGCGAGCGCAGCCGCTGGGTGCCGATTCTGCCGGCCAGCGACACGGCCTTCGCCATGGCCATGATCCAGTGGCTGATCGAACACCAGGCCTATGCCGCCGACTACCTGGCCATTCCCAGCCCCCAGGCCGCACACGCCGCCGGCGAGGACGGCCATACCAACGCCACGCACCTGGTCATTGAAAGCGACGGCCATCCGCGCCAGGGCCACTTTCTGCGCCTGTCTGATCTTGGCCGGGCCGAGGCCGACAGCGACGCCGATGATCTGCTGGTAATCGACGCCGACGGCGAGCTCAAACCCAGCGCCGAGGTGCAAAAGGCGGCGCTGTTTGTCGAGCGCAACGTCGAAAGCCCCGACGGACGCATTCAGATCAAGAGCAGCCTGACCAAGCTTCGCGAGGCGGCCAATCAGCACACGCTGGAAGAGTACGCCGAGCAGTGTGGCATTGCCGCCGGCACCATCCAGCGCATCGCCGAGCGTTTCGCCGCCCATGGTCGCAACGCCGTGGTCGACGCGCATGGCGGCATGATGTCGGGTACCGGCTTCTACGCCGCCTACGGCATCATGATGCTCAACCTGCTGGCCGGCAGCTTCAACCGCCAGGGTGGCGCTGCTCTGGGCGGTGGCAAGTTCAACGGCACCGGTAGCGGACCGCGCTATGATCTGTCCGATTTTCCCGGCAAGCGCGGCCCCAAGGGCGTGTTCGTGTCGCGCAGCCGCTTTGCCTACGAGGACACCTCGGAATATCAGCGCAAGGTGGCCGCTGGCGAGAACCCCTACCCGGCCAGGGCGCCGTGGCGCTCGCTGGCACCGCCCATTCTCACCGAGCAGCTCTCCTCGGCCATGGATGGCTACCCCTACCCCATCAAGGCGGTCATCAGCTGCATGGCCAATCCGCTGTACGGTCAGGCCGGACTCACCGCCACCATCGAGGAGAAGCTCAAGGATCCGAAGCACCTGGGCCTGTTCGTGGCGATCGACGGGTTCATCAACGAGACCAGCCGCTACGCCGACTACATCGTGCCAGACTCGGTGATGTACGAGGTGTGGGGCTTCACCGGCGCCTGGAGCGGCACCCTGACCAGGATGACCACCGCCTGCTGGCCGGTGGTCGAGCCACGCCAGCAAAAGACCGAGGATGGCGAGCCGGTCAGCATGGATTCCTTCCTGATCGCGGTGGCCAAGCGCCTAGGGCTGCCTGGTTTCGGTGACGATGCCATTCCCGGCGCCGACGGCAAGTTCTACCCGCTCAACCGCGCCGAGGACTTCTACCTGCGCGCTGCGGCCAACATCGCCTACCAGGGCGAGCCGCTGCCCAAGGCGAGCGACAGCGATATCCGCCACGCCGGCCTGGAACCGCTGCTGGGCAAGCTTGATCGCACCCTGCCAGAAGAAGAGCGCGGCCCGGTCGCTTATCTCTACGCCCGGGGCGGGCGCTTCGAGCCACACAGTGCTGCCTACAAGGGCGAAGACAAGCTCGGCCATGCCTGGTCGCGAGCGCTGTGCGTGTACAACCCCCAGGTGGGCACGGCGCGCCACAGCCAGACCGGCGAGCGCTTTTCCGGCACGCCCTGCTTCCAGAAGGCCGAGATGTCCGATGGGCGTCCGATGCGCGAGGTCTATCCAGAAAAGGAATGGCCGCTGCTGGCGTTCTCGTACAAGTCCAACGTCATGAACTCCTATGCCATTGGCCTTGAGCGGCTGCGCATGATCAAGCCCTACAACCCGGTGCTGTTGCACACTGACGATGCGGCGCGTCATGGCATCCGCCATGGCGACACGGTGCGCATCGAGAGCCCCGGCAAGGCGGTCACGGCGCTGGCGCTGGTCAGCAACGGGGTGATGAAAGGCGCCCTGGGCATCGAGCACAGCTTTGGCCACACCGAGCTGGGAGCCAGCCAGCACAGCATCGACGGCGAGGCGTTTTCGGGCAATGCCTGGGTCGGGGCCGGCATCAACATCAACGACCTGGGCTTCGCCGACCCCACCCGCGAGGTTTCCGGCACCTGGCTTGAGGGCGTCAGCGGCGCCTCCATCCGCCAGGGCCTGCCGGTTCGCATCTCGCGCATCGAGGCCTGAGCGAGCGAAGCCCGCCGCCAGGCCCAACCCGCCGCTCTACGCCGATACCATTCGCAGTGGAGCGGTTTTTTGTTTCGCTTTTCTGCAAGCGCGCAGACAAACCTCAGCCGGCGCTGCTAAGGTCAGGGCTACTCAGCCAGCAAATAGTCAAGGAAAACAGACCATGATGGAATCCACCACCCAGAGAGCGCCATCGCCCTCCTCTCCCTTCGCCCTGCGCGATATCATCGAGCCCCTCTACCGCAGCCGCTTCTGGATGCAGCTGCTGGGCGTCATGCTGATCCTGACCGGCGTGCTCACCGCTATCTCAGTCATCGGCCTGGTGGT
>DATHXP010000329.1:0-8180 GCA_035459605.1 Halomonas sp.
GTTAAATGCAAGCCGAAGAGGCATCCCGATAGAATAAAGTAGGCTAAGGTAGCTAAGACGATAAGGCCGGATAGCCAAGGCCAATATAAGCTCACGCCGCTCTGGATTTAGTCCACGGATGCAATCCAGCGACAAGGCAAGCGAGCAGCGCAGGGGATGACATGAACTCGGTCTTCAAGAACCAGGTTTCGGTTGCGACTGAGCGTCAGGCGACCGCAGCGTCGTCTGGCGCCCATGTCGGCGCCAGACTGCGCCATGCCTTTTCCGTGACCGGGCGGGCGCTGGTATTTCACAATCTGACGCTGGGAGACGGCGCGCAGCGGGTACAAATTGATCATCTGATCGTTCATCGCGGGGGCTTCATCCTGATCGCTTCGCAGCCTCAAGAGGAGGCGAGGGCGCAGCGGCGCCTCATACGGGGGCAGGATCTATTACTGACGCTGCTGGAGGCCCAGGCCAATGAGCTGCTCAGCGGCCCTGCCTGGCTGCGAGGCAGCTTTGCCAATCGAGGCTGGCACCTGCTCAACGTCCTGCCTGCCGACGATGACAAGGCCGACGATCCGCCTGCGGCTGTGCATGAGAAGATCGAGACGCTGCCGCTGGAAGCCCTGTGCGCCAGGGTTTGCACAATCCTCGGCGGTACGCCGCGGGTGGCTGGGCTGCTCAAACCGCATGTACAGCTGTCGCCCCGCCAGATACGGCGCCTGGGGCGCTGGATCGTTGATCGCGACGTCGCGCCGGATACTCGGGGAGCTTTCAAGCGGCGGCTGGGATGCCGGCTATGTGGCGAAACCGAGCAGCTCTCCGACATGCAGGACAAGCAGGGCTATGTCGTGCACTGCCATGTCTGCAATGCTCCCACTTCCATGCGCTTGCCCTGCACGGCCTGCGGCTGCCCTGACGTGCAGATCAGCGCGCAGGCCAAGCCTGATGCCACTGTCTATATCGGCACCTGCCAGGCCTGCCAGCACGCCTTTATGATTCACGAGGCCTGAGGGCGTGACTGGCCGGATCTTGTCACTGCGGAGCGAGCGGAAATAGATCTAGCCGCTGAAGCTGGCCGCATTCAGCCATAAATGAGTGAGCACGCTGGCGATATAGCCCAGCGCGATGGCCGGCGCCCAGCGCAGGTGGCCGGCAAAGGTGTAGACGCCGCGCGCCTGGCCCATCAGGGCCACCCCGGCCGCCGAGCCGACGGACAGCAGGCTGCCGCCGACGCCGGCGGTGAGGGTAATCAGCAGCCAGTTGCCCACCGACATGTCCGGCGCCATGGAGATCACCGCGAACATCACCGGAATGTTGTCGACCACGGCAGAGACCACGCCCAGCACCACGTTGGCCAGGGTCGGATCCCAGCCGGCATACAGCGTTTCCGAGAGCAGGCCCAGATAGCCCATGAACCCCAGGCCCCCAACGCACATCACCACGCCATAGAAGAACAGCAGGGTGTCCCACTCCGAGCGGGCGATCCGCGAGAACACATCAAAGGGCACTACGCTGCCCAGCGACTCCAGCTTGCGCCAGTCGCCGCGCTGGCTGTAGCGCGTGCGCTTGCGCTCCAGCGAACGCGGCAGGCTGCGGCGCAGGTAGTAGCCGAAGAACTGCAGAAAGCCCAGCCCGGTCATCATGCCCAGCGCCGGCGGCAGATGCAGCTGGGTATGACACAGCACGGCAATCACCACCGTGAGCAGAAACAGCAGCACGATGCGGCGCGCGCCGCGCTTCATCCAGACGCGTTCCTCTAAGGCGCTGGGTTTGCGGTTGTGGATGAAGACGCTCATGATCGCCGCCGGCACGAAGTAGTTGACCAGCGACGGACCGAGCAGGCTAAAGAAGCCCTCGAAGGGCACCAGGCCCGCCTGCCACACCATCAGGGTGGTGATGTCGCCGAAGGGGCTGAAGGCTCCGCCGGCGTTGGAGGCCACCACGATATTGATACAGCACAGGTTGATGAAACGCTTGTCGCCTTCGGCCACCTTGCTGACCACGGCACACATCAGCATGGCCGTGGTCAGGTTGTTGGCCACGGTCGAGATCCAGAACGCCAGGATGCCGGTAATCCAGAACAGGGTGCGATAGCTGAAGCCCTTCTGTACCATCCACGAGCGCAGCTTGTCGAACACGCGGCGCTCTTCCATGGCGTTGATGTAAGTCATCGCCACCAGCAGAAACAGCAGCAGCTCGCAGTATTCCAGCAGCGTCTCGCGAAAGGCGCTTTCCGCGGTATCGGGCAGCCCGGCGCTGACATAGACCCAGCCAATCACGGCCCAGATGATACCCGCGGCGACCAGCACCGGCTTGGACTTGCGCATGTGCAGCTGCTCTTCGGCCATCACCAGGGCGTAGGCGGCAATAAACAGCGTCACGGCAATAAAGCCGCTGAGCGAGGAGGTTAGATCGAGCGGGCCCGTGCTGGCGTAAACCGGCGGGCTGAACAGCGTAAAGAGTACGAAAAATAGTGCGAGCACGGCACAGCCTGGCCACCGGGCGCTGTGCCGGAGCCAGTGGGTCGGAGAGGGGGTCTGCATGAAGGGGTGTCCCGGAGCGGAAGGGAAGAGAGGGGGTAGAAAACGCGGCGTATTTTACCGAATGCCGCACTGCAGTACCAAGCGGTTCTGTCGCCGGGGAGGAAATTTGTGTCCGTATGGAGCAGATCCTTGACCCATGGCGAACGCTTCTCGCGTCTGCACGCCCTGCTGTTTTCCCACCGGGCGCTGTGGGCCGGCTTGCCGTTTCAGTCGCGCGATGCGCCCTGGGGCGATGCCTTTCCTGGGCTTGCCGAGGCGCTGCGGGCGCTGCCAGATGATGAGGCTGAGCGGCTGCAGGCGCGGCCCTTCGAGGACTCGCCGCTGTCGGCCTGGCTGCCGGTGGCCGAGCTTGCCGAGCTGTCCGCGCTGCCGGCCTATCCAGCGGCGCCAGAATACTTTCCAGCAGCCTGGGGCGAGGGCATCGGTGCGCGCAAGTGGCGCCAGCTGCAGGCGTTTGTCCGCTGTCTGCCCGCCAATGACGGGCCGCTAGTGGAGTGGTGCGCCGGCAAGGGGCATCTGGCGCGTACGCTGGCGCGCCGCGACGGCCGCTCGGTGGAGGCGCTGGAGTGGCAAAAGGCGCTGTGCGAGTCAGGCCGGGCGCTCGCCGAGCGTGAAGGAGTGGCGGTGCGCTTCCATCATCAGGACGTGATGAGCGGCGCCGTGGCGCAGCGGCTGACGCCCGATACTCACGTTGCGGCGCTGCACGCCTGCGGCGACCTGCACGGCCGGCTGCTTGAGCAAGCGACGCAGCAGGGCGCGGCCGTCACCCTGGCACCCTGCTGCTATCAGCGGATTGAATCCGAAATTTACCGACCGTTTTCGCGCCGGGCGCGCACCCTGCTGGGTGAGCAAGCGCCGCTGACGCGCGATGACCTGGCCATGGCGGTGCAGGAAACCGTGACCGCACCGCGCGGGGCCAGGCGCCACCGCCGGCGCGCCAACGCCTGGCGGCTGGGGTTTGATCTGCTGCAGCGGGACGCCCGCGGCGAGAGTGCCTACCTGCCGGTGCCGAGCCTGGCGTACGGCAAGCTGCCGGCGGACTTCGCCGGCTTCTGCCGCTGGGCCGCCGCGCAAAAGCAGGTGGCGCTGCCGGCGCATGTTGACTGGGCGGCCTATGAAACCGCCGGCTGGCGGCGGCTGAAGGAGGTGACGCGCCTCGAGCTGGTGCGCCATCTGTTTCGCCGTCCGCTGGAGGTGTGGCTGGCGCTGGATCGCGTGTGCTTTCTGGAGCAGGCCGGCTACGAGGTGTTTCTGGGCGTCTTCTGCGAACGGGCGTTGACGCCGCGCAACCTGGTCATTAAGGCCCGACGCTCGAACCCCACGCCGTCAGGCGATGGATAGCCGATGGATCTTGTGACGCTGCTGCTGCCGCCGGGAGTGTTCGTTATTTGCCGCCGCTGCTGCCACGGCGCCGCGCCGCCTTACGCCGGGCGCGGTCGTCATCGCTCGAGTCCGGCACCAGTGCCAGCAGGGTCTCGTCCTCGTCGGCGCTGAGCGCGATATCGGCGGTCATCATGCGAATGTCGCCGCTCTCGGTGTAGGCGCCCAGAATCAGCGCCTTGGGGTTGTCCTGGCGGTAGGCCTCGAGGTCGTAGTCCTCACTGAGGTTGGTGCGACGAATGCCCCAGCCTTCACGCAGCCGGGCCTCGGCGGTGGCGAAGCTCAACTGCTTGGCAAAGTAGCGGCCGCCCAGGCTGTCTGGGGCGCTGTCATTTTTGTTGCTGACGTCGCCGTTGCCGTCGGGCGCCAGCTGAAAGACCTGATGATGCCCGAAGTCGGGGCCGTAGTTGGCGCACACCAGGGCGTTGTAGTCGTCGTTGTCGGTCAGCGCCAGCAGGGTGCTGAAACGGTTGATCTCGATCTCCATTTCGGCATCTTCGGTCAGCACCTCGCCGTAGTAGGTGGGGATGTTGTGGTGGCGTACGCCACGCAGCCGCGACCAGTTGCGATCGGTGATCAGCACCGGGCGCTCGGTGGCCTGGATGGCCTCCGCCAGCTGGCGTGAGAAGGGCGAGGCGCCCACGATCAGCACGCCCTTGATCGCCGTGGAGCGCAGCCCAAAGTGCCGCGACAGCGGCTCCAGCGAGAAACCGTGGAACACCACGGTGACGGCGACGATGGCAAACGCCAGCGGTGGCAGAATGGCCGCATCGGCGATGCCAAGATCGACCAGGCGCGTCCCGAAAAGGCCCGCAATGGCCACCGCCACCACGCCGCGCGGGCCGATCCAGCCGACGATCAGCTTTTCGCTCAGCGGCAGCTCGACGCCGAGCAGCGAGACCATCACCGCCAGCGGACGCACCGCCAGCAGCACCGTGGCGACAAACAGCAGCTCGCGCCAGCCCAGTGCCAGCAGGGTGGTCAGATCCATGTTGGCGGCCAGCAGAATGAACACCCCGGATACCAGCATGATGGTGATGTTTTCCTTGAAGCGTCGAATCTCATCCAGCGAGGCAAGCGACGAGTTGCCGATCACCACGCCCATGATCGTCACCGCCAGCAGGCCGCTCTCGTGCAGATAGGCGTTGGGCAGGGCATAGGTGACGATAACGAACACGATCATTACCGACGCCTTGAGGTATTCGGGCACGTAGCCGCGGTGCAGAGCAGCGACCAGCAGGCGCGCGGTCACGTAGCCGGCAAGGCCGGCAAGAGTGATGCCGGCAACCAGATGAAACAGGGTTGCACCGATCGTCATGGACTCGTAGGCGACCAGCGCGACTTCAAAGGCCAGCACCGCGGCCAGCGCGCCCAGCGGGTCGTTGACGATGGCTTCCCAGCGCAGAATCTCGGCGGGACGGTGCTTGAGGCTGGCCTGGCGCAGCAGCGGAATGATCACCGTGGGGCCGGTCACGATCAGGATGCCGCCAAACACCGCGGCCGATGCCCAGCTCAGCCCGCCAATGAAATGACCGGCCAGCGTCGACAGCAGCCAGACCAGCGGGCCGCCGAGTAGCACCAGGCGCCTGACCGCAAGCCCGGCATCGGCCAGGCGGCGAAAGTTGAGCGTCAGCCCGCCTTCGAACAGGATGATCGCCACCGCAACGGAGACGATCGGATCAAGCAGCTCCCCGAACAGCGCCTGCGGGTCGAGCACGCCGGCGACGGGGCCCAGCGTCAGGCCTGCGACCAGCATCAGGACGATGGCCGGGATCTTCCAGCGCCAGGCGAGCCACTGAGCACCGATACCGGCGACGGCGATCAGGCAGAAAGCGACGACGATGGGCATTGGCCGGATCCTTGGGTCGGTTCGAAGTAATGCCTGTGCAGGCCAGCCAGATTTGTGGCAGGGCAGTCGCAGCTAGACACGACGAGGAGCGCCGGGAGCAGGTCAAAGAAGAAGTTCTACGCCATGGATGGCGTAGGTAGCGCCCAGGGACGGTTCACAGCGCCCCCTCGCAGACCTGCTGCCGGATCAGCTCCGAGCCACGAAATCAACTGCAATAGTTCTGGATTCGTGGCAGGGCTGGCTTGGGAGGTTAGGGGCTGGTGGCACAGGCTACAAGCAGAATCGCATCCGTGCTTTTGTGAAGGTCGGCGCGGAAAGAGGCGACAGGCTGCGCCGATAGAGCAGGAAGCGGCCCGAATACGGCTTGGGTGCCTCCACGCTGTCATAGGCCAGGAGGCGCTGGATTTTCTGGTCCTTTACCAGGCTGAAGCCGTACTCCGCCATATGACGACTGAACTGATTTCGATAGCCGCGATTGGCATCCGTGAGCCACACCTCGGATCTTGCCGCCGCGTGCTCATGAATGAACTGCGCCACCTCGGCGGGGCTGCCGGGCTCATACAGCAGGTCGCTGCCCATGACCAGGTCATAGCGTTCCGACAGCATGGGTGCCCCGGTATCCGCCAGTGAGACTGGCTCGTCTCGCCCCCACTGACCATAGCGGTAAACCATCGCGGGAAGCCGGTTTTGGGCCAGGTTCTTGGACAGGAATCGCCCCGCCATGGGATGTCTATCGCTGGCGGTGACGTTTCTGCCCATGCGATGGGCCACCAGGCTGGCTAGCGCCAGGCCGCAGCCAATTTCCAGAATGCGCTGTCCGGGAACGACGCTACTTTTCGCCATTTTTTTGGCTAACAACACGCCCGAGGGCCACAGCATGCCAAATAATGGCCAGGCGGCGGAGCAGATTCCCAGGCGCTTGGCAGCGCCGGTGGGATCGTGGTATTGCTGTCTGTCCAGCAGCGTATACAGCGTCAAAGGCTGCTGCCCTGGAAGCCGTATGGAGCGCAGTGCCGTCTGGTAGGGTTTGCTGCTGATCATGGATGCCTGCTGTCGCCAAGATGCACCCATATTAACCCAGACTATTAATTAATTCATTTTGATAGATTTTTTATGGATTCCGCGGCCCGCAGGAGCAGGAGAGGTTGCCTTCTCCCAGCGCTGCGCCGTTCCTGCCAGCAGCCCCTGTCAAAAGCCCTGCGAATTGCTTAAAGTGGCTGCTCCATGGCGAGTTTTCAGAACTTAGGGAAAAGTCTGATGCCAATCCCCCTCCTGCTCATTGTTGGAGCCGCACTGTTGCTGGCCGCTGCCTCCGCGCTTCTCACTGGAAAGGTCATTGCTGGCTCCAAGGGGCTCAAGGCCAACTACTACTCTCGGGACGGCGAGCCGGGCCTTTACTATCTCTTTCTGACTGTTTATGTATTGATTGGCGTTTTTATTTTCGTTTCGGTTAGCTAAGAGCAAGGGACGCGCGGGCATTTATTCAGTCTTTTCCCAGAACGTCATACTGCAAATAGAGGCGAGTTTGATTTAATGGAAGGTTTTAATGTATCGGCGTTTCTGGCCGTTAATCAATATGCTGGGAAGATGAGCCTCCTTGATACTGTGGCAATTGGCGCGGCCGAGCTGATGCCTTATCTCTTTATTGTGGTGCTTGGCGTGCTGTGGCTCAGTGCTGACATTGAAAGAAAGAAAAACAGCGTTCTCGCCGGGTGCTCGGTGCTGGTGGGCCTGCTGATCAGCTATGCGGTGTCGCTCTTCTACTTCCACCCGCGCCCCTTCATGCAAAAGCTTGGAACCAACCTGGTCAGCCATGCCCCAGACACGTCATTCCCCTCGGACCATACGACGCTTATTTTCTCCATCGCGTTTTTCTTGCTGCTTCACCGTCGCACCAGGAAGCTTGGCGCTCTGCTGTGTCTGCTGAGCGCTATCGGCGGCGTGGCGAGAGTCTACGTTGGCGTTCATTTTCCACTGGATATCCTGGGGGCTGCCGTCGTCGGAGGCATCTCATCACTGCTTGTACTGCTGGTGTTTAAAAAGAGCGGTCTGCTGCAGTCTCTCCTGGACCGGCTGGTAAAAATCAAGATGCCGGGCAAGGGGTTGGGCTTGGGCTCATAGCGACCCCAAGCAGAAATAGCGTGCTGACGCGCTGCCTTGCCAGCTGAAAACGGCCGGGCTGACGGTGCGGCATCAGGCCATTAGAGCCCGCTCCAGCGGATCCAGCATGCCCGGTGCCAGCGCCTGCTCCAGGGCGGTGATGCGCAGCAGCCGGCCAAGCTCAGGGTGTGACGCCCGGGCGATCAGCCGGCCCGCGTCGAGCATTTCGCCATGCACGCGCTCGGCAATTTCGGCGCTGGGCAGGCGCAGGGCGACAAAGTTGGTGGCGCTGGGCAGCACCTCGGCGCCGAGGTGCGTCAGGC
>DATHXP010000330.1:0-1745 GCA_035459605.1 Halomonas sp.
CCAGGAAAACTAGCTCTTCATTTCCCCTTGGCACTGGCCGCCGCCGTCTCCGGGCCAGCTGACGCAGTCGCCGACGCCGACCCCATGCTCGGCAAAGTAGCCGGCATTGACCTCCAGAGCGGCGCGATAGGACACGTCGGGTCGGGTTTGCGGGCAGGCCTGGGGGGAGTCGCTGGTGCAGGGCTGCATGTGATGAATCTCGCCGATGCGACCATCGGCGTCGATAAAGGCGATATCCAGCGGAATTCGGGTGCGATACATCCAGAAGCTGCCGCTGGTCGGCCGCGGGTAGACAAACAGCATGCCGGCATCGGCGGCCAGCGACTCGCGCTCCATCAGCCCCCGACGACGCTGCGCGTTGGTGACGGCAAGCTCGGCGCTGAGCCGCTGCGGCCCCCGAGCGCCGTGCAGCGTCAGGATGGCGCTGTTGATGGCGCCGTCATCGGCCAGCAGATCGCGCCCATTCGGCAGCAGCGCGGCCAAGGGAATGGCCAGCATGCCTTGCAATAGACGACGGCGATTTCGATCCATCCCATCCATGACGCTCATCTCTCCACTGCCTGGAAAACGTTTAGACCACCTGCCCAAAGATCGACTTGAGGTCGATGGCCGACTCGCCAGTGCTCAGTTCCAGCAAGGCTTCGAGGTTGTCAAGGTGGTGATGAAGACCCATACGCGCGGCCTGGGCGTCGCCCTTCTTGAGCAGAGCGAGCAGGGTCACATGATCGCCCTCCAGATAGCAGGAGGCAAGCCCGGCGCGCTTGTAGAGCGCCACGACGATAGAGGTTCTCAGCACCAGGTCGGTCAGCATGTTGCCCAGCACCCGATTAGGTGAATGCTTGGCCAGCTGAAAGTGCAGGCTCAGGGAGTGCTCGATGCGCGCCGTTTCGTCGCCGCGCTCAAAGGCTTCGATCTCGAGACGGGCCAGCTTTTCCAGCGCGTCCATGGCGCTTGCCGACAGCTCGCCGGCCAGCAGCGCCACGACCTCGCCTTCCACCAGCCGACGCGCATCGAAGGTCTCACGGGTTTCCTCCACGCCGGGCGCCCTGACCCGGCACACCTGATTGGGGCGCTGGTCGACCACGTGATTGGAGGCCAGCCGGGTGAGCGCCTTGCGCACCACCGAGCGGCTGACGCCAAACACCTCGCACAGGGTAACTTCGGGCAGCCGAGTGCCCGGCGGCAAGCGCTGCATCAGCACGGCGTGACGCACCTGCTCCACGATCTGCTGGTCGCTGATGCGCTCGCCGTCCTTGCGCTCGCTGGCAGTGCCAGCAGGCCAAGCATGCACCATCTTGAAAGACTCCAGATTTTAAGATGCTGGTTTTAAGATGCTGGAACCTTCGCACGTTTCGGCCCGGCTGACCACAGTCCGCCCTTCTTTCTGCACACAATCAAGTATACAAACCGACTTTTAGCGCCCCTGTTCACGACTCGATCCTGAATACCTTGAGCGTATTGGTCCCGCCATGGGCGTTCATATGGTCGCCGCGGGTCAGAATCACATGGTCGCCCGGGGAGGCAATGCCGTGCCTGGACAGCAGCGCCAGCGCCTGCTCATCCAGCTCGGTCTCGGCCATTTTGCTGGTATCGAAGGGCAGCGAAATGACCCCGCGGTACAGCGCCATGCGTCGCTGGGCGTTGGGATTATGCGCCAGACCGACAATCGGCAGGCCGGAGCGAATTCGCGAAGCGACCAGCGGCGTGTAGCCGGTGGCGGTCATGCAGGCAATGGCGGCCACCCC
>DATHXP010000331.1:0-2218 GCA_035459605.1 Halomonas sp.
GGTGGTTTGCTCGATCACCGGTTTCGGCCAGGATGGCCCCTGGGCGCACCGGCCGGGCTATGATTTCATGGTCCAGGCGCTGGGTGGCTTAATGAGCCTGACCGGTGAGCCGGACGGCATGCCGATGAAGACCGGCGTGGCGATCACCGATGTGATGACCGGCCTATATGCCACCATCGGCGTGCTGGCGGCGCTGCACGAGCGCAGCCAGAGCGGCAAGGGCCGTCATATCGACCTGGCGCTGCTGGACGTGCAGCTGGCGACGCTGGCCAATCAGGCGCTCAACACTCTGGTCTCCGGCGAAAATCCGGCGCGCTTCGGCAATGCGCATCCCAACATCGTGCCCTACGAGGCCTTCGCCTGTGCCGACGGCTACCTGGTGCTGACGGTGGGCAACGACGCCCAGTTTTCCCGGCTGGCGTCGCTGCTGGGGCATGCGGGCTGGGCGGAGGATCCGGCCTTTGCCACCAATGCGGCCCGGGTGGGCAATCGCGAGGTGCTGGTGGGCAAGATCAACGCGGTACTGAGCACGCGCAAGCGCGATGAGTGGCTGGCCGAGCTCGAAGCCTGCGGTATTCCGGCAGGCCCCATCAACGGCGTCAGCGAGGCCTTTGCCAGCCCCCAGGCGCAGCATCGCCAGATGCAGCGCACGCTGAAAAGCGGGAACAGGGACATTCCCCAGGTCGCCAACCCGCTGCGCTTCGACGGCGTCAGCGCCACTAGCGAGACACCGCCGCCGACCCTGGGCCAGGACAGCGACAGGGTGCTGACGGGCATGGGGCTCAGCAAGAACGACATCGCCAAGCTGCGCAGCGCGGGGATCGTTCGCTAGGGCCACGATCGCTTTTGCATGCGTGGCCGCTTGCAGATCGTTAATTAAAAACATGGTTGGCTCGGTTCGCCTGCGAAGTGGCTGCTATGCACGGCCCCCGCAGGCTGGTCTATGCTGGTCTTCAGACGCGCCTCTATTATTAATTCGGCAATCAAATAGGTCATCCTGACCTTTTTGATTATCGCCAGCGCACCACGGGCGCAGAGGTTTGAATCTGCTGGTGCTGCGCTGTCTCGCGCCGGTCTTTCGACCGGCGGCGGTACATCCGTGTACCGCTATTAACCCGCCATGAATGCTTGCCGGGTTAATATTGTAGCTTGTAGAGAGCAGCGGCCAGACGACTTGTCTGTCTAACGACCACTACAGACCGAGAGGAGTCCATGACCGGCGAACTAACTACTGCCCCTATTGACCTGCCTGATACGCGTGCAAGAAGAGTCGTTGAGCAGCTGCTCGACGGCACGGGAGTCACGCTCAATGGCGACGCTCCCCACGACATTCGCGTGCTGCATCCCGATTTTTTCTCGCGAGTACTGCGCCATGGCAGTCTAGGGCTCGGCGAGGCCTATATGGACGGCTGGTGGGAGTGCGAGCGCATCGACCAGATGATCGCGCGACTGCTGAGCAATGGCCTGGGTGAGTATGCCCACACCCCCTCGGAGCGCATCATGTACCGCCTGCAGGCGAGCCTGCTCAATCTGCAGAGCAAGGCCAGGACCCACATTGTCGGCGAAGTCCACTATGATCTGGGCAATGACCTCTTCGAGCGCATGCTGGACGACACCATGTGCTATTCCTGCGGCTACTGGAAGAACGCCGATAGTCTTTATCAGGCGCAGCGCGACAAGCTGGAGCTGGCCTGTCAGAAGCTGGACTTGAAACCGGGCATGAAGGTGCTGGATATCGGCTGCGGCTGGGGCAGCTTTGCCGAACACGCGGCGCGCTTTCACGGCGTTGAGGTTACCGGTATCACTATCTCGAAGGAGCAGGCCGAGCTGGCCAGAGCGCGCTGCGCCGATCTGCCGGTCGAGATTCTCCTGCAGGACTACCGCGATCTGGACGGGCTCTTTGATCGTATCGTCTCCATCGGCATGTTCGAGCACGTGGGGCACCGCAACTACGAGACCTACTTCGAGACGGTCAAACGCCTGCTGCGCAAGGACGGTCTCTTCGTGCTGCACAGCATCGGTGCCAACAGCTCCAGGGTGTCGGCAGACCCCTGGATCAACCGCTACATCTTTCCCAACGGCGTTCTGCCCTCGGCCATGCATATCATGCAGCACAGCGAGCAGCATCTGCTGATGGAGGACTGGCAGAACTTTGGCGCCGACTACGACCGGACGCTGATGGCCTGGCTCGCCAACTTCGATGCGCGCTGGCACGAGG
>DATHXP010000332.1:0-3108 GCA_035459605.1 Halomonas sp.
CCATCGAGCACAAAGCGCCGACGGCCATTATCCAGGCGATAGTCTGCCTCCAGGCTGCCGCTGCCATTGCAGCCGCAGCCGGGCACTTGGTATGAAGGAGCGCGGGACATGAAACATGACTCTCCAGACGTTGAGACAAGCTAGGCGCTGACCGCGGACGATGCGCCGCAGGCCGTGACCGCCGCACCCGATGACAGCGAATCGTGGAAGCGAGACATCAGCTCATCGCGCAGATCCTTGAAAGCCGACGCCTTCGGATCGCGAGGATACGCCAGGGCCACGTCAAGCAGGCTGCGCAGCGTGCCTGGATTGCGCCCCATGACCGCCACCTGATCAGCCATGATCAGCGCTTCGTCGATGTCGTGGGTCACCAGCACCAGAGTGATGCCATGGTCATGGGCGATCTGGGTCACTTCGCGCTGCAAGGCACGACGGGTAAAGGCATCCAGCGCGGAGAAGGGCTCATCCAGCAGAATCACCTCGGGAGAAACGGCCAGTGAGCGCGCCAGGGCAACCCGCTGCTGCTGGCCGCCGGACAGGTCGTGAGGCTTGGCACGGCCACGATCTGCCAGGCCCACCAGCTCGAGCATTTCGGCAACCTTGGCCTTTAGGCCGCGGGTCTGACCGGTAAACTCCAGACCCAGCGCAACGTTCTGCTCGACGTTCAGCCAAGGATAGAGCGCCGGGCGCTGGAACATCATGTTCCACTCAGGGTGCGGATGCCGAACCCGTTCATCCTGAATACGCACGCAACCCCCGCTGGGCTGATTCAGCCCGGCCAGCATGTGCAGCAGCGTCGACTTGCCACAGCCGCTCTCACCGATGATCGCCAAGCTCTGCCCTGCAGGGACTTCCAGCGAGAAATCACGGATGACCGGAGCCGCCTGCTTGTGAAAACGATGCGTCAGTCTGTCGACATGAATGCTGGCACCCATGGGAAAGCTCCACCCTGTTGTCATGACCTGTTGTCGTAATGTAGAAGCAGACTAGCCCGCCCATCGGCAAGGTGGGAAAGACCCTTTCCTCACTCTTTTATTCCTATTTAGAATAAAAAGCTCGTGGAACAAAACTTAAAAGCATATTCCATAGGGTGATTGCCGTAGCAGAAACGGTTATTTTCCAATGTTTATGATTTTTTTTAAGCTGCTAAATAGTTTTTATTCCAAAAGCAGCATCACAGCAGCTGCTCCAGCCCATCCCTCACGGAGGTTTTCATGGATGCCACCGCAGATATCACCGCAACAGCGCCTGACGCCTGCACGACTCGACCGTCGGTGGCTCGGGCACCTGACCTCCAGCAGCTGATTGCCCACGAGCTTGCACCGCACACGCTGTCAATTGATCGCCAGGGTTATTATCCCGGCCCATTCATGCATTCTCTGGGCCAGCATGGCGGCTATTCTCAGCACCTCGCTGGCAGCGGCCATCGCTTTGACAGCGCGATTGACACCGTCACCCAGGTATCGCGTGAGTGCATGTCTACCGGTTTCTGCGTGTGGTGCCAGGATGCGCTGGGCTGGTATCTGGAAAATGCCGATGAAAACGCGGTGCGTGAACGCTGGCTGCCACAGATCGCCTCGGGCATGACATTGGGCGGTACCGGGCTGTCAAATGCGATGAAACATGAGGCCGGCATTGAACCCCTGAAGGTACGTCTGCAGCGGGTAGACGGCGGTTACATCGCCAATGGCACCCTGCCGTGGGTCTCTAATCTTGGGGCGGAGCATGTGTTTGCTGCGGTCTTCGAGCTTGAAGGCAGCGAACGCCGCGTCATGGCACTCACCGAGTGCAATCAGCCCGGTTTCGCGCTCATGGCCTGCGCCGAGTTTATTGCGCTGGAAGGCAGCGGCACCTACGCCTGCCATTTCCGTAACAGCTTCATTCCCGATGACAACGTGATCAGTCACGATGTCGCCCAGCTAATACCGCGCATTCGCAGCGGTTTTGTACTGCTGCAGATGGGCATGGGACTGGGCGTCGTGCAGGCCTGCATCGATATCCTGTACGCCACGCGCGAGACCCATCATCACGTCAATGGCTTTCTCGATGAACAGCCGGAGGCCCTGGAAGAAGAACTCAGCGACGCCCGCAAGGCAACCAGATTGCTGAGCAGTGAAGTGGCCGGCAATCGCTCCGATACGCTGTTTGCCGACGTGCTGCAGCTGCGCGAGGGCAGCTCGCTCCTGGCGCTGCGCGCGGCCCAGGGCGCCATGCTGCATGCCGGCGCCCGCGGCTATCTTGCCGACGCGCCAGCCCAGCGCAAACTGCGAGAGGCCTATTTCGTCGCCATAGTGACACCCGCCATCAAGCATATCCGCAAGGAGCTGGCGCGCCTGCAGGCCGCCTGATTGCCATGAGCAAAGATACCCGTCCCTTTCGCCGCTACCTGTGCATCGTTTGCGGCCTCATCTATGACGAGGCAGAGGGTGATCCGGAAGGTGGCCTGCCCCCCGGCACCCGCTACGAGGACATACCCGACGACTGGACATGCCCCGACTGCGGCGTCGGCAAGGCCGATTTCATGCTGCTGGAAATCGCTCAGGAGCAAATCCCGACGTTTGGTCGCCCAACCACCCCAGCGGCGACCCATGGTCTGCCGCAGTCATCAGAGCAGGTCGTCATCCTGGGAGGCGGCATGGCGGGCTGGGCGGTCGCCGAAGCGCTGCGCGAACGTGACCCCGACTGCCCCATCGTACTGGTCGCACACTGCGCTGCCGACGTCTACCCAAAACCACAGCTGTCCAGTGCGGCAGCGCGTGGCAAGGCGCCGGAAGCGCTGATTACCCATAGCGGTACTGAACAGGCCGCACGCCGGAACATTTCCCTGGTCGCGCATACGCGAGTACTGGAGATCGATCGACAGCGCCAACGCCTGATCACACCGCGCGGCGGGCTGCCTTACGGACGTCTGGTACTGGCGCTGGGGGGCCATCAGCCGCGCCCTGCCCTGGCCGGCAACGCGGCAGAAAACATTCTTCAGGTCAATAACCTAGCGGACTACCGTCGCCTGCGTGCGCGCATCGACGCCCTGGGCTCGGCGCGCGTGGTGATTCTAGGCGCGGGCCTGATCGGCTGCGAATTTGCCGATGATCTGAGCGCTGCTGGGCA
>DATHXP010000333.1:0-2127 GCA_035459605.1 Halomonas sp.
TCGATATCCTGGAAGCGCCGATAGACCGAGGCGAAGCGAATATAGGCCACCTGGTCGAGGCCACGCAGCGCGGCCATGACCGCCTCGCCGATATCGCGCGCGTGGACCTCACGCTCGCCACGGGCGCGCAGGGTCTGGCGAATGCGCTGCACCGACGCCTCGATCGCCTCGGCGCTGACCGGACGCTTCTCCAGCGCGCGCAGCATGCCGGCGCGCAGCTTCTGCTCGTTGAAGGCCTCGCGGGAGCCGTCATCCTTGATCACCCGGGGCATGATCAGCTCGGCGGTCTCGTAGGTGGTGAAGCGCTCACCGCAGACCACGCACTGCCGGCGCCGGCGCACCTGGTCCCCTTCGGCGACCAGCCGCGAATCGGTGACCTTGGTGTCGTGGGTGCCGCAGAAGGGACAGTGCATGGCAGGGTTCCAGAACGAAGAGACGGGACTCGTCGCATTGTAGCGACTCGAGCCCTGTTCGCACAGCGCTGCCGATCAGTGCCTAAAGCTATCGCAGTTATCGAACCAAGGGGCGCTGGGGATACGCCGAAGAGGGGGTCCTACGCCAGGGAAGGCGTCGGTAGCGCCCATGGAAGGGTTCACAGCGCCCCCTCGTAGGCGTGTCGCCAGATCAGCCCCGAGCTATCCGCACTGCGACAGCCCTAGCTCAGTGCCCCATCGCCTCGATCCGGCGCACCGGCGCCTTGAGCTCCTGGATCTGACCATCGGCGAAGGTCAGGCGCAGCAATACGTCGTCACCCTCCTGCAGCGGCGCGGTGAGATCGATCAGCATCAGGTGGTAGCCACCCGGGGCCAGGCTGACACTCCCCTTGGCCGGCACCGGAATCGACTCGACCTGACGCATCTGCATCACGCCGTCCACATCCACATGGTTGTGCAGCTCCGCCACCCGGGCGGCCGGCGTGCGCGCCGCCACCAGGGAACGGTCGGTTTCCCCTTCATTATGCAGCATCATAAAGGCGGCCGTAGTGGTGGAGACCGGTGGCACGGCGCGTACATGGGCACCCTCGACTCGCAGCGAATCGGCGAGTGCCGCGGCGCTCGCCAGTGAGGCGAGCAGCGCCACCATGGGGAGGCGCCATGATCTCAGGAAGCGTGACTGCATACAGGAAACTCCTTCAGTAATGGAAGTGGAAACCAAAGCTTAGGTCAGGTTGGAGTATCCGTTCGCGCTTGCGACATAACGCCTCAGTGTGGCGCCGATTAATGCCGCGCTAATCACCGACTGTCAGGCTCGGCCTCCAGCAGCGTGAACGCCGCTGAACTCACTGGCAAGGAGCACTTCTCATGCAGGCATTGAACCAGAGTATCGCCGTGGGCCCCATGGGCTTCTCCATCGGCCAGCTGCTGATCATCCTGGCCTTCGGCGTCGCCCTGCTGACCGGGGCGCTGATCGGCCGCCGCCATCGCACCCCCACGGCCGACACTCTCTTCAACCTGCTGCTGATCGCCCTGTTAGGTGCCCGACTGGTGTTCGTGGCGCGCTACTGGAGCAGCTACGACGGCATCCTCTCGCTGCTGGACATCCGCGATGGCGGCTTCGACCCCGTGGGCGGGCTGGCAGCCGGCCTGGGGTACGCCATCTGGCGACTATGGCGCTTTCCCCGCCAGCGTCGTCCGCTGGGTGGTGCCCTGCTGGCCGGCCTCTTCGTCTGGGGGTTGACCGCCGGTCCTCTGCTACTGATCGAGCAGCAGGGCCGCCCGCTCCCCGACACGCCCCTGACCACCCTGACGGGCGCTGCCATCGACCTGCCCGAGCTGGCAGAGCGCGAGAACAAGCCACTGGTGGTCAATCTCTGGGCCACCTGGTGCCCGCCCTGTCGCCGCGAGATGCCGGTCTTCGAACAGGTCCAGAACGAGGCCAGCGACATCACCTTCGCCTTCGTCAATCAGGGCGAGAACGTGGCACTGGTGAACCGTTTCCTCGACGAGCAGTCTCTGCAGCTGGATAACGTGCTGCTCGATGCGCGCACCGCCCTGGGCGACGTCACCGGCGCCATGGCCCTGCCCACCACCCTGTTCTACAACGCCGAGGGGCAGCTGCTGGACACCCACTTCGGCGAGCTCTCTCACGCTACCCTGCGCCAGGGGCTGGAGCGCCTGCGCTAATGGC
>DATHXP010000334.1:0-7072 GCA_035459605.1 Halomonas sp.
TGGTGAGGCCGGCGGTGAAAATCGAAACGGCCGCGATAATGGCGATATCGGTCATGACTTGTCCTCGCTGTTAAAAGAGGTCGGTGGTTGGCCGGGCAGGGCTGATGATTCTTTGTGCGCGGCCGAGGGCTTTTCTGCTGCCGCTGAAGGCTCTCTCGGCGTGGCTGAGGGCTCTCTTGGCGTGGCTGAGGGCTCTCTTGGCGTAGCTGAGGGCTCTGGCTCCGCCGTTGCAGAAGAGATGTAGACCGTGGCCAGAATGGCAAAGATATAGGCCTGAATCATGCCGGTCAGCAGGCCCAGCATGTCCATCACCACCGGGAAGATGAAGGGCGCCACGGTGAGTAGAATCGCGGCGATGACGGCGCCGCTCATGACGTTGCCGTAAAGGCGAACGGCCAGCGAGATCCCCCGGGAAAACTCGCCGATAATATTGAACGGCAGCATGATAATGGATGGTTCAATAAAGGTCCGCAGGTAATTCTTTACGCCGCCTTTGGCGATGCCGAACACGGGGACCGCCACCAGCACCGAGAGCGCCAGCGCCGCGGTGGTGGAGAGCGAAGACGTCGGCGGCGAAAACCCCGGGACGATCAGCAGCAGGTTCGACAGGGCGATAAACAGAAACAGGGTGCCGGCAAAATAGAGCACGTGGCGCGCCGAGTTCTGAGTGATCTCTTCAATTTGGCCCTGAATCAGCTGTACGATCGTCTCCAGGGCGGTGCGCAGGCGATTGGGCGGCACATCGGCGCGCAGGTTGCGGGTGACCAGCCAGGACAGGCCCACCAGCAGCGCCATGACAATCCAGGTGTTGACGATGGTGGCGCTGACCGCCCAGTTGCCCAGCGTGAAGACGGTGATCTCATCGGGTGAAAACTGCATTACGCACTCTCCTGCTTTTGCACGGCTGTCGTCCTGCCTTTCCTGGCCCAGAGGATGGCGATCAGGCGGACCAGGAAAAATGCCAGCGCGTAGCCGGCCATGGGCCAGGCCGTTGCGCTGCTGGCGGCAAGCCACAGGCCGACGCCCAGCAGCATGGCCATGCGCACGGCGGCGCTGAGCAGCAGCAGGCCCCCGGGGCGCCTGGAGTCCAGCGCCCGCGCCATGCCCCAGGCCAGGCCGGCGAAAAACAGGCCGCTGACGGGCACGCCCACCGCCGCTCCCACAAGGACTGCCATCCAGTCAACCACCATTACTGATCGCCTCCGCTGCGCCTGTCCTGAGCGTTATCACGAGGGTCCGCCCTGGGTCTTTCCTTGTCGATCCAGCCCCAGGCGATGAGGGCGCCGACAACGATTCCGGCCAGAATCAGCGCGATGGGCCAGGAAAAAGCCTGCGGCGCTACCCGGTTCAGCCACAGCCCCAGAAAGGCACCGCCGACGGTGGGGATCGCCACCGACCAGCCGATGATGCCAAAGGCGCCCAGGCCTCTTAACGGGCTCTCGCCGGGGCCGCTGCGGGCCCGCTTCATGCGCTCGGCGCTGCGGCGAATAGCATCGGCTGAGCGGTCGTGTTTCTTGCTCATAGCGTGGGTTTCCGTAAATCGCCAAAGCGTCGCACGATGCCCGCCTCCAGGCGCGACAGCGCCGAGCGGGCGACCCGCTCCTCTTCGTCCACTTCGATGAACGACGCCTGCACGGTGTTGTTCAAAGACTCCAGGTCGTCGCCCTGTACGCCGCGGCGAACGGAGATGTCCACCCGATGGCCGGTTTTGGTCAGGATGCCTTCGTCAATGCCGAAGAACAGCTCCCGATCGTCTGCGTCGGTCACAATCAGCACCGACGGCACCAGGGCCGTCACAAAATCGGTGTGCCTGGGCAGCATGCCGAAAGCGCCATTTTGCGCGGTAGCAAACAGCTTGCGCGCGCTGCCTTCAAAAAGCGTCCTGGTGGGCAGACGCAGCGAGACTGTCATGAGACTGGCCCGGCTCATGATGAAGGCTCCATATCCTCCAGCGAGCCGATCATGTAGTAATCCGTTTCGCTGTCGTTGAACTCGGTCTGATTGAGTATGGTTTCGCAGTCGTTGAGCGTATCTTTGACCGGGACGCGCCTGCCGCTGGCGCCGTCCACCGAGCCGATGGTGAAAAACGGCTGGGTCAGGTAGCGCTCCAGGCGCCGCGCCCGCGCCACGACGGCGCGGTCGGCGGCGGAAAGCTCTTCCATGCCCAGCATGGCAATAATGTCGCGCAGGTCTTCGTATTCGGCCAGGGTGCGCCTGACCGCCCGGGCGATATCGTAGTGGCGCTGGCCGACCACCGCAGGCGTCAGCATGACCGACGCCGAGCCCAGCGGGTCGACCGCCGGGTAGAGCCCTTCGCTGGCGCGCTTGCGCGACAGTACGACCGAGGCCGACAGGTGCGAGAAAATATGCGCGGCGGCGGGGTCGGTGAAGTCGTCCGCCGGCACGTAGACCGCCTGAATCGAGGTGATGGCGCCTGTGCGGGTCGAGGTGATGCGCTCCTGCAGCGCGGCAAGCTCGGTGGCCAGCGTCGGCTGATAGCCCACCCGCGACGGCATGCGCCCCATCAGCCCGGACACTTCGGAGCCGGCCTGCACGAAGCGAAAGATGTTGTCGATCAAAAGCAGCACGTCCTGCTGCCGATCGTCGCGGAAATACTCCGCCATGGTGAGCGCCGTCTTGCCCACCAGAAAACGCACGCCGGGGGCCTCATTCATCTGACCGAACAGCATCACGGTCTTGTCGCGCACGCCGGCCTCGCCGATTTCGCGATAGAGCTCCTCGGCCTCCCGTGAGCGCTCGCCGATGCCGCAAAACAGGCTGACGCCCTCGTACTCCTGCACGGTGTTGTTGATCAGCTCGGTGATCAGCACCGTCTTTCCCACCCCGGCGCCGCCGAACAGGCCGGTTTTTCCGCCGCGCTCGATGGGCGACAGCAGATCGATGGCCTTGATGCCGGTTTCCAGAATGTCGCTGTGCACGACGCGATCCTCAAGCGGCGGCGGCGGCCGGTGAATGGAGCGCCGCGCGGCGGCGTCCGGGGCGGGTCTGTCGTCAATCGGCTCGCCGAACACGTTCAGCATGCGTCCCAGCACGGCGTCACCCACCGGTACCCGGATGGGCGACCCGGTGGCTCGTACCGGCATGCCCAGCCCGATTCCCCTGACGGGGGCCAGCGACATGCAGCGCACCGCGCCGCTGTCCAGCAGCCCGGTGACCTCCAGCGCCAGGTCGCCGGCATACAGCAGCTCCTGCACGCGCGGGGCCGCGCCGGAAAACAGCACGTCTACCACACCGCCATGAACGCTGACGATATGCCCCGTGCTATCCAGACTTGCGTCCTGGGCGTCATTGGCAGCGGAAACCGCATGATTTGACATGATAGCTTGCCTGAAGGGTGAGAAATGGTTGATGCCGGCGCCGTTGAAACTGCTGCGCTGGTGGCGGAGTCAACGGCACCTTCTTATATGCCTACTATGCCCGATCGCTCCATGAGAAAACGCGACGCGCTGTTATCGACATGTCATTGGGTACGCCACAGCGCTGCCGATGACAACGCCTCGTGCGTCACAGAGGGGGAAAACGCTGAATTGACTATTATGCTAACGATCATGCCCAGGAATTGGCTCGAGAGTCAACGTGGCCGGGTGGCGCGGCTTTCCGCAACGCTAGCGGGGGCAGGGCCTAGGCCTAGTCGGCGCGCCAGCGGCTCAGCAGCCGTTTGGCGGCAGCCGGCCAGCCGGGAGCCGCGGCCGGCTCGGCCAGCTCCCGGGCGGCACCGCGCAGCGGCGCGATAATGGCTTCAAGGTGGTGGCGGCACAGCCGACGGTTAAGCGCCCCCGGGCACTGTGCCAGCAGCAGTCCGGTATGATAGATGGCGCTGTCCAGCGCCTGGCTGGGTGCCTCGAGGTTTGCGGCCTCGGCACGGACGCGGCGCAGCTCGCGCATCAACATGGCAATCAGTTTGGCATCGAGCCAGCAGGGCGTATCGTCCGTGCACGCCTTGCCAAGCCGTGAGGTTTCCACCGAACGCAGGACTGCCTGAAAGGAAACCTGAAGGAAAATGCAGGTGTAGTGCAGCTGCTGATAGCGCTCGGTTGTCATGATCGGCACTGCCTTGTTGAGATCTGTTCTCATTATCGACTGACTTCTCATGGCTGTCAACGTTGCGCTATCAGTGGGGCGCCATCGGGACGTTAGATCAGATCGGTGGGCGTCAGCGAAAACAGTCCTTGCCTTGATTGATGATGGCTGTTGTTTTAGGTAGCGTGCTGCTCGTTCCGCGCGCCTTTGGGAGACAAACGTGCCCGATAGATTCACATGGAGTCGCAGGTGGCGGGTCGGCCTGCTGTTAAGCCTCGCCCTGAGCCTTTCCGCAGATGCCCTCGCCGCTGCGGCGCTGCATGACGAGGCGCTGGACGCCCAGCGCGTTCAGGCCGAGCTCCAGGCGCGCATCGACGCTGCCGATGATGCGGTGCGCGCCAGGCTCGGGGCGCTGCGCCAGACCCGTGAAGAGCTGCGCCGGCTGGATGCCTACAACGCCGAACTGGCACCGCAGGTCGAGCGCCAGTCTGAAACGCTCGATCAGCGCCTCGCGGCGCTGGAGAGTCTGGCCGCAACGCGCGAGGCACTGCCGGGGCTGATGCGCGAGCTGGTCGAGCGGCTGCGGCGGTGGGTCGACGCGGACATGCCGTTTCTGCATGACGAGCGCCTGGCCCGGGTGGATAGCCTGGAGGCCATGCTGGGCGCGGCGGAGCTGGCGCCCGCCGAGAAGCTTGAACGGGTGCTGGCCGCCTGGCGCAGCGAGCTGGACTACGGCCGCGAGCTCGATGCCTGGCGCGGCGAGCTGCACGACTCACGGGGCGGTCCAGCCCGAGACGTCGAGTTTTTGAGAGTGGGGCGCGTAGGCTGGTACTACCTGACTCCGGACGGCAGCGCGGGCGGCGTGTGGAAGATCGAGCAGAACCGCTGGCAGGCGCTGGATGATGCCGGCACTACCGAGCTGCGCAAGGCGCTCGGCATCGTACGCGAGCAGCGCGCGCCTGAGCTGCTGAACCTGCCGCTTTCCCAGCCGCTTTCTCAAGGACAGCCTCCCCAAGCACGGCCTCAAACCGCGGCCGGGGAGCAGGCTTCATGAGCGTTCATTTAAAAGCGCTGGGTGGGCTGCTGGCCCTGCTGCTGTGCGGTCTGGCTGCGCTGGGCGCTCAGGCTCAGACGGCCGATGCGATGAACCAGCGGGCTGTTGACGGCGGCGCGCTGCAGAGCCTGCGTGAAGCGCGCCGGGCCGCCGAGGCCCGGGACCAGGCGCGGCTGGCCGAGCTGGCGGGCGATGCCGAAGCGCTGGAGGAAGCGCTGAGCGACGCGAATAAGGCGCTGTCCGCGGCCCGCGAGCGGCGTCAGACGCTGGAGGCGCAGCAGCAGGCCCAGCGTGAAGCGCTCGACGCGCTCAAATCGGACCGTGCACAGCAAGGCGGCGATCTGGACGCGGTATTCTCTGTCGTGGCGGGCGTCGGCGGCGAGCTGCGCGATGAGCTGGCGCTGAGCTGGCTGACGCTGGGCGGTGACGCCCGGCTGCCGGCGCGCCTGAGCCGCAGCGATATTCTCGATGCGCGGCAGATCGAAGGCCTGGCCGACAGCCTGATGGCGCTGACCCGCGAGACCGCCCGTGTCGTCGAGTTTGACGCGCCGGTAGCCGGTGCCGACGGCCGGCGCCACGAACAGCCGGTGGTGCGCGTCGGCGCGCTGTTTGCCGCCACTGAAGGTCAGCTGCTGGAGCGCTACGGCAGCGAGGGCCGGCTGGCGGTGGCGGGGCACACGCCGCCCGGCGTTGCCGATCGCCTGGCGGCCTTTCAGCAGGGCAGCGGCGATGTGGTGCCAATCGATCCCATCGGGGGGCGTGTACTCCAGGCCATGGCGCAGCAGCCGACGCTGTGGCAGCGCTTCCAGCAGGGCGGCGCCGTCGGCTACGTGGTGGTCGCCCTGGGGGCGCTGGGGCTGCTGGTGGCGCTGGTGCAATACCTCTATCTGCTGCGCACGACGCTGACGCAGCGCCGCCAGCTCGCCGATCTCGAGCGGCTGCGCGACGACAACCCGCTGGGACGCGTGCTCAAGCGTTTCCAGACCAATGGGGGCGGGCACATTCCCGAGGCGCTGGAGGCGCGCCTGGACGAGGCGATGCTCGCCGAGCAGCCGCGCCTTGAGCGCGGCCAGGCGCTGGTCAAGATGCTCGCCGCCGTCGCGCCGCTGCTCGGCCTGCTGGGCACCGTGACCGGCATGATCGTGACCTTCCAGTCGATTACGGTGTTCGGCACCGGCGACCCGCAGCTGATGGCCGGCGGCATCAGCCAGGCGCTGGTCACCACGGTGCTGGGCCTGATCACCGCGGTGCCGCTGCTGTTTGCCCATACGGCACTGACCAGCCGCAGCCGCGCCCTGATTGGTGCCATGGAAGGGCACGCCAGCGCCGTGCTTGCCGACCGCCTCGAGGCGGAGCGCCTGGCATCCACCGCGTCATCCGCCGCGACCGCGCGCCGTGCCGATGCGCTGGTTTGAGCCTCTGGCCGGGCTGATCGAGGCCGGCGGCCCCGTTCTGGTGGTGATTGCCGGCGTGGCCATGCTGCTGTTCAGCGTGGCGCTGGAGCGCTGGTGGTTCTTTCGCTTCCACTATCGTCCGGCGCGCCGCGCCCTGGTGGCGCGCTGGGTGGCGCGCCGCGAGCGCACCAGCTGGAGCGCCATGACCCTGCGCGAGGTGTGGGCCAACGAGCTGATCGCCGGCCTGCGCGGGCCCTTGCCCTGGCTCAGGCTGCTGGTGGTGATCTGCCCGCTGCTCGGCCTGCTGGGCACCGTGACCGGCATGATCAGCGTGTTCGACAGCCTCTCGGTCAGCGAGGTCAACCAGGCGCGCGCCATGGCCGACGGGGTGGCGCGGGCCACGCTGCCTACCCTGAGCGGCATGGCCGTGTCGGTGGTGGGACTGCTGTTCATTACCCGCCTGGAGCGCATCATTCGGCGCGAGGGGCAGCGGCTGAACGACCGCCTCGCCCGCGCCGCGGAGGATACCCATGCGTAGGCGCAGGCTGGCCGATGCGGCCGAGGAGTCCAGCGAGATCAATCT
>DATHXP010000335.1:0-6778 GCA_035459605.1 Halomonas sp.
GAGGCGCTGGCCGCCGAGCCGGGGGACGCGGAGTGGCAGAATCATCTGGAGGCGCTGGCGGAAAAAACGCTGCGCCAGCAGCAGGAGATCGAAGCGGCCGACACTCAATGCTTCGACGACTTTCTCGACGAGTACTTCACCCGGGCCAACGAGACCTGCTCGGCGGTGATCATGGCGGCAGGAGACAGCCGGTGATGGTGGAAGATCTGCAGGCGTGGAGCGTGCGGCGCTGGGCGCTGCTGGGCCTGGCGTTCTGCGCCCTGATGATGGCCGTAGCGCTGGGCCTGGAGCATCTGGTCGGGCTTGAGCCCTGCCCGCTGTGCGTCTTCCAGCGCGTGGCGGTGATTGCCGCGGCGCTGGTGTTTGCCGTTGCCGCCCTGCACAACCCGGCAGGGCGCGGCGGTGCCTTTAGCTACGCGCTGCTCGGCCTGCTGGCCGTTGCCGCCGGCATTGGCCTGGCGGCACGCCATCTGTGGCTGCAGTCGCTGCCCGCCGATGAAGTGCCCAGCTGCGGCCCGCCGCTGGACTACATGCTGGAGATGCTGCCGCTGCAGCAGGTGATCAGTCAGGTGCTGACCGCCTCGGGGGAGTGCGCCGATATCGCCCTGCGTATTCTGGGCCTGACGCTGCCGGCCTGGACGCTGATCGGTTTCGCGGTGCTGGCGCTGGCGCCCCTGGGCATGCTGCTGCGGCTGATTCGGCCGCACCGCAGCGGCTATCGCTGGCAGGGGATACCCGACAAGGATTGACAGCGCACCCGCCACGGCTGAATCTGTGGCTCGAGGCTTGGGCATCAGCGGCGACGGCGCCGACAGCGATACGGGAGTAGACCATCATGCTGGAGAAATGCAAGACGGCCCAGGAGCGCTGGGGCGGTGTCGATCAGCTGGTCGACAGCTGGCTCGAGCAGCGCCGGACTCTGCTGGTGAGTTTCAAGGTGCTCAGCGACGCCTGCGATGCCGACATGGAGACGCCGACCAAGCAGCATATCGACGACTTCAGTCAGCTGCTGATGGACTACGTCAGTGCCGGCCACTTCACGGTCTATCCTCAGCTCAGGAAAGAAGCCGAAGTGTTCGGCGACAAGCAGGCTCTGGAGCTCGCGGAGCGTCTGCTTGAACGCCTGGAGATGTCCACCGAGCTGGTGCTGGCCTTCGACGAGGAGTATGACACCCCGGCCAGCTGCGAGCGCAACCTCAACCGCCTGCCGGCCTGGATCGAACGCCTGACCAAAGGGCTGAACGAGCGCTTCACCCTGGAAGACGAGCTGATCGCCCGACTGCACGCCGCCAACGCCCCCGCCGCGCGGTAAGGTGCTGCGGCTGTGCCCTTCGTAGGAGCAGCGTTCACGCTGCGAAAGGCGCCGCCAGGCGCCCTGATGTCAACGCCGAATCTGCCATAGCCACCTGTCTCGCCGCCGCTGCGCGGCGGTGTCGCGATGCACAGCATCCCTCCCACGTAAACCTGGCCTGTGCCATCTTTCATCTTGACGCCACCGCCTTCTGTAGGAGGGCAGCTTGGCTGCGCGACCGGCGCCGCCAGGCGCCCGGTTTGTCATCATTCAACCCCGTTGCTTCACCTTGCGCTGCCGGCCCAGCACCAGCATGCAGGGCGTGAGCAGCAGCGTCAGGCCGGTGGCGAAGGTCAGGCCGCCGGCAATCGCGCTGGAGAGCTGCGCCCACCACTGGGTCGAGGGCGCGTTGAAGCCAAGCGAGGGGCTGAACAGGTCGACGTTGACCTGCAGCACCATGGGCATCAGCCCGAGCACCGTGGTGATGGCGGTGAGCAGCACCGGACGCAGCCTGAGCCCGCCGGCCTCTAGCGCCGCATCAAACGTTGCCAGCCCCTCGTCGCGCAGCTGGTTGTAGGTGTCGATCAGCACGATATTGTTGTTCACCACGATGCCGGCCAGGGCGATGATGCCCATGCCCACCATGACGATGCCGAACGGCTGGGCGTTGATCAGCAGGCCCAGCAGCACCCCGGCGGTGGAGAAGACAATGGCCGAGAGCACTAGCGCCGCCTGGTAGAGACTGTTGAACTGGGTCACCAGAATCAGCGTCATCAGGCCGATGGCCACCAGGAAGGCGGTGATCAAAAAGCGCATGGCTTCCCGCTGGTCCTCCTGCTCCCCGGCCACCTTGACGTTGACCCCGTCCGGCAAGCCCACTTCCTGCACGGCCGCAAGCAGCGCATCCAGGCGCTCCTGGGGCTGGCGGCCCGTTTCCACATCGGCTTCCAGCGTCAGCGCCCGGCGCCCGTCGATGCGCTGCAGGGTGCCGACCTTGGGGGCGGGCGCCATGTCGACGAAGTTTGAGATCGGCACCTGCCCGCGGGGCGTGTTCAGCGTCAGCCGCCCCAGCTGGTCCAGCGAGCGGGCGTTTTCCGGCAGGCGTATACGGATATCCACTTCGTCGTCGACGTCAAGCCCGGCGGGGCGGTAGCTGGCCACCTTGAGGCCGGTGGTGATGAGCTGCACCGCGCTGCCCACGGTGGTCACGTCGGTGCCGAAGCGGGCGGCGGCCTCGCGGTCCACGCGAATCCGCCACTCCACGCCGGGCAGGCTGCGGTTGTCCTCGATATCGCGAAAGCCGCCCAGGTGGACCATCTGGGCGCGAATGGCGTCGGCTGCGGCTTCGGCCCTGTCGGTATCCGTTGCGGCGATTTCCAGCACGATGGGCTTGCCGCCGGCGGGCCCCTGCTCCTGCTGGCGAAATTCCAGCTCGATGCCGGCCAGATCCTGGGTCTGGCGCGCCATGTCGTCGAGAATCGCCTCGGCCGGGCGGCGCTGGTGCCAGTCGATGAACTGGAACTGCAGCACGCCGATGACGTCGCCGCCCAGCTGCTGGTTAGGGTTGGCAAAGGAGCGCGCATAGATCGCCTCAATCTCGCCCATGCCGGCCAGGCGCGATTCCACCCGGCGCACGATGGCGTCGTTTTCCCGGGCGGAAAAATCGCCCCTGGCATGCACCAGCACCTGGGCGGTGTCCGGCTCGACGCTGGGGAAGAAGTCGACGCCGTGATTGAAGCGCGCGTAGCCGACATAGATCAGCGCCATCAGCAGCAGGGCGCCGAGCAGGGTCAGGCCGGGGTGCGCCAGCAGGCGCGCCAGCAGCGCACGGTAGGCGCGTCCGCCGGCGCTGATGCGGTCGGCCTGGCGGGCCCGGCGGCCGCCCAGCACGCCGCCCAGGGTCGGCATAAACACCAGCGCCATGGCCAGCGACGCGAGCAGGCACAGGATCACGGTGGCGGGCAGGTACTTCATGAACTCGCCCACCATGCCGGGCCAGAACAGCAGCGGCACGAACACCGCCAGCGTCGTGGCGGTGGAGGCGGTCACCGGCCAGCTCATGCGGATGGCAGCCTCGTTCCAGGCCTTGGTTGGCGGCATGCCGTGGCGCAGATTGCGATCGGCCAGCTCGCTGACCACGATGGCGCCGTCCACCAGCATGCCCGCCACCAGGATCAGCGCGAACAGCACCACCATGTTGAGGGTGAAGCCGATCGACCAGATCAGCAGGATGCCGGTCAGAAAGGCGCCGGGAATGGCCAGGCCCACCAGCAGCGCCGGGCGCAGGCCCATGGCGGCAAGTATCACCACCAGCACCAGCACCACGGCGGTGAGCACGTTGTTGAGCAGCTCCGAAAGCAGCGATTCGACCATCTCGGACTGGTCGGTGATGGTGGTCACCACCAGGCCCTCGGGCAGCCGGTCGGCGGCCTGGTCGAGCAGCCGTTCCACGGCCGCCACCGTGGCGATCAGGTTGGCGCCGGTACGCTTGGAGATTTCCAGCACCAGAGCCGGCTGGCCGTCGATGCGGGCGAAGCCGTCGGGGTCCTTGAAGGTGGGGTAGAGCCGGGCCACGTCGTCGAAGGTCACCACCCGGTCGCCGTCGACCTTGACCGGCAGCGTGAGCACGTCGTTGAGGTCTTCGATCACGCCCGGCACCTTCAGCGCGATGCGCCCGGCGCCGCTGTCCAGGCTGCCAGCCGCCACCAGCCGATTGTTGCGGCTGACCCGGTTGAACAGCGTATCGAAGTCGACGCCGTAGCTGTCGATGACCTGGGGGTCGACGATGATCTCCAGCTGGGGCTCGCGGTCGCCGCCGATATCCACCTCGAGCACCTCGGGGATGCCTTCGATGGCTTGCTTGAGACGGCGCGCCGCCAGCACCCGGCGCTCTTCATCCATCGGGCCGGAAAGTCCGATGGTCAGCACCGGAAAGCGCCCCACGTTGACCTCGATCACGCGCGGCTCCTCGGCCTCCTCGGGCAGCTCGACCTTGGCGATATCGACCTGCTCGCGCACGTCGGTCAGCGCCTGGTCGGGGTCGAAGCCGGGGTCGAACTCCAGCGTCACCGAAGCGTGGCCCTCGGCGGCCTGGGCGGTCATCTCGCGCAGCCCTTCGATGCTGCGCAGCTCCTGCTCCATGGGGCGGATCAGCAGGCGCTCGGCGTCTTCGGGGCTGACGCCCTCGAGCATCATCGACACGTAGATGAAGGGAATGGTGACGTCGGGGTTGGCTTCCTTGGGCACCGCCTGCCAGGCGCTGGTACCGGCCGCCAGCAGCGCGGCCAGCAGCAGCAGGGTGGTGCGGGCATGGGAGGAGGCCGCTTCGATCAGGCGGCGCATCATCGGCGTCGTGTCCCGCTGCCGTTCAGGGCATCGCTGACCGGCCCGGCGGTGGCCGGGTTGCTGTCGGCCAGCACCGGCTCGACGCGCTCGCCCGGCTGCACAAAACCGCCGCCCAGGGTGATCAGGCGAATATGCTCGGGAAGGCCGGCCACCCGGGCCTGGTTGGCGTCGCTGGAGACCAGCTCGACTCGGTCAAGCACGACGCGGTCCTCCGCGTCGAGGCGCTTGAGCGCCAGCCGGCCCTCAGGGTCGAGGGTCAGCAGCCCCGGTGAAACCCGATGGACGCGTCGCGTCGGCAGGGTCAGCTCGATGCTGGCGCTGGCCCCGGCCAGGCGCCGCTGCTCGGGATTGTCCAGCTGCACTTCGATGGCAAAGCTGCGGGTCGCCTCGTCGGCGCGGTGCGAGACGTCGCTCAGGATGCCGACAAGCTCGCTGCCGTCCAGCAGCTCGACCCGAGCGGGCAGACCCACGCTCAGGCCCAGCGCCTGGCGCTGGGGCACCCAGCCCTTGGCGATCAGCCGGCGATCTTCGATCAAAAGCCCCCAGGTCTCGCCCACCTGCAGCTCGTCGCCGGGGTCCACGTCGAGGCGGTCCAGGCGGCCGGCGAAGGGCGCCCGGGGGCGGGTGTCGTCGAGCTGGCGCTCGAGCGTTGCCACCTCAGCCCGGGCTCGGCTCAGCGCGCTTTGTCGACGCAGATACTCCGGCTCGGAGATCAGCGAGCGCTGGCGCAGCTTGCTGGCGCCGGCCAGCTCGGCGCGCGCCAGGCGAAGCTCGGCTTCGGCCTCTTCCAGCCGCGCGGGCAGCTCTTCCTGCGCCATCATCAGCAGCACCTCGCCCTGCTCCACGCGGCTGCCCTGGGGCACCGGCAGGCTGGCCACGCGGCCGCTGTAGCGCGCGCGCAGCTCGACCTCAGACTCTGCCTCGAGCTGCCCCTGAACCAGCAGACGGGGCGCATAGTCGCTGGCGTCGCGCTCCATGATCTCGACCCGCACGGGCGGCGTTTTTGGGGCGGGTTCGGCCTCCGGCGGCTGCTTGCGAAAGCTCACCAGATCGCCAAACGCCAGCCACAGCGCCAGCAGAGCGACGAGAACGAAGGCCATCAGTACAGAGCGCGAAGGTCTTCGGTAGGACATGGCAGAGCTTTCCTGATGGCCGGCAAGTGGCATTCAAACGCATGAGCGATCCCGGCAGCATAACCCAAGCGCCGCGCCGATGAGAGGGTGCAGGGCGCGGCGCTAGTCTCAGGTCGCATTGAGTTTTGTGCAAGGCAGGCATACCATTTTGCCCACTCGAACGCCGGCGTGGGGCTGTGCGCCGGCTTTTTTTCCTCACGGTGTTAACCGAAGGAGCTATCATGAAAGACCCCGTACGCATTGCCATCACCGGCGCCGCCGGCCAGATCAGCTACTCCCTGGCGTTTCGCATCGCCGCCGGCGACATGCTGGGCAAGGATCAGCCGGTCATCCTGCAGCTGCTGGAAATCACGCCCGCCATGGACGCGCTGAGCGGCGTGGTGATGGAGCTCAACGACTGCGCCTTCCCGCTGCTGCGCGACATCGTGGCCACCGACGATGCCAAGGTGGCCTTCAAGGACGCCGACTACGCGCTGCTGGTGGGCGCGCGTCCGCGCGGCCCGGGCATGGAGCGCAAGGATCTGCTCGAGGCCAACGCGGCGATCTTCTCCGCTCAGGGCAAGGCCATGAACGACAGCGCCAGCCGCGACATCAAGGTGCTGGTGGTGGGTAACCCGGCCAACACCAACGCGCTGATCACCTCCAGCAACGCGCCGGACCTGAACCCCGAGCAGTTCACCGCCATGATGCGTCTGGACCACAACCGCGCCAAGTCGCAGCTGGCCCAGAAGGCCGGCAAGCACTCCACCGACGTGGAGTCCATGGTGGTATGGGGCAACCACAGCGCCACCCAGTATCCCGACCTGGCCCACTGCAAGGTGGACGGCACGCCGGCGCTGGAGCTGGTCGACCAGGCGTGGTACGAAAACGACTTCATTCCCACCGTGCAGCAGCGCGGCGCGGCGATCATCAAGGCGCGCGGCGCGTCATCTGCGGCGTCCGCGGCCTCGGCCGCCATCGACCACATGCGCGACTGGGCGCTGGGCAGCGACGGCATCGTCAGCATGGG
>DATHXP010000336.1:0-1586 GCA_035459605.1 Halomonas sp.
CAGCGACCGTCTGCGCTATGCCTTTGAAGCCATGTCGATGTCGCGCATTCGCCATCAGGTCATCGACATCAACAGCGAGCAGGCGCCGGACAACAATATCGAGCCCGAGATGGTGTCCGCCACCGAGCGCCATACGCTGAAGGATGCCTTTCAGGTGCTGAGCCATGCCCAGAAATTTCTCAGGTTCCGCTACCCCATGAGCTCACGCTGAGATGTGCCCGATCAATGAATAAGGCACCCCAGGGGCAGGCGGCGCCGGGCTGGCCGGAGTATCTCGCCCAGCGCCGTGCGGCGGCGCTTACGCCGCTGGCCTCACGCTATTACGGCTGCCCGCTGCCGGCGCCGGAAACGCCTATCGGCGAGGTGCCCCTGGTGGCGCTGGACATGGAAACCACCGGGCTCGATGCGCGCCGCCACGGCATCGTCAGCCTGGGCCTGGTGCCCTTTACCCTCGACCGGATCCGGCTGTCCCAGCGGCGGCATTGGATCGTGCAGCCCCGTCAGCCGCTGATTGCCGAGTCGGTGACGTTTCACCACATCACCCATAGCGATATCGCCCGGGCGCCGGATCTCGATGCGTTTCTCGACGAGCTGTTCGCGATGCTGGCGGGAAAGATCGCGGTGGTGCACTACCGGCATATCGAGCGGCCGTTCCTGGAGCGGGCGGTCAAACGCCGACGCGGCGAAGGCATCGTGTTTCCCGTCATCGACACCATGTCGCTGGAGGCGCGCATCCACCGGCAGTCGCTGCTGGCGCGTTTCAAGCGCTGGATCGGGCGGCCGCCGGCGTCGATCCGCCTCCACGACAGCCGCGCGCGCTATGGGCTGCCGCCGTACCAGGGGCACCAGGCCCTGGTTGATGCGCTGGCCACGGCCGAGCTTTTGCAGGCGCAGATCGCTCACCAGTACTCGCCGGATACGCCGCTGTCCAAGCTGTGGAGTTAGGCGGGCTGGGCAAGATCGCTGAGAAGCGGTATTACGCCAGCAGCTCGTGCTCGATGGCGGTGGCTACGAACTGATTGAGACTCTGCCCCTTAGCTGTAGCGGCATCGACGGCGTTTTTGTGCAGCTCTTTGGGCAGACGCACCTGAAACTTGCCGGAGTAGGACTTGGTAGGCTCGATGCCGTGCTCCCGGCACTCCTCGAGAAAGACATGCAGCGAAACTCGACCTTCCTCACGCAGCCTGGCCACGCTGTCAGCGTAGAAGTCGGCACCGCCGTTCAGACCGGTGAACTCGCCGCGGAACATCTCGATGTTCGGGTCGTACTGAATGACGGCGCGATAGCCGTCGATGATCATGGTGTTGTTCACGGTACCTCCCCGTTCTCTTCCAACCACTTGCGTATGCTGGCCACCGCATCACGATGAGCCCGTGGCAAGTTGATAACATGCGATACATTAAAATCAAGATTAGGGCGCTCTTATCGTGACTGACCCTCGCCCTAGCGTGGGTGTGGAGCTAAGCGGGCACTTGGCCTGCTGCCGATCAGCGATTAGTCTCGGGAGACTTACTCTCTTTTAGGCCCTGACATGCACCCACAGCGCGCGCGCCTGCACAATGAGCTCCATGCCCGACCCTCGATCC
>DATHXP010000337.1:0-1810 GCA_035459605.1 Halomonas sp.
CAGCGTCGCTTCGGCGACCAGGGCGCAGGCTGGATGGCCGCTCGAGCAGTCGATGACGACGGCCGCAAGGCGCTGATGCGCGCCTTCGGCGTGATCGCCGTGCCGGATGAGATAGGCGGATATGTGCACAATGCGGCCATCAATGTGGTCGACCCGGCCGGCCGGCTGGTCGCAATCCACAACTGGGACGATACCCGTGGCGCGGTCGACTACGTCATGCAGCGGCTGACGCCTTGAAAGCGGGCCAGCGATTCTCCCTGGCCGGTGTGGCTTTATGGGTAGTACTGGCCCTACCGGCCGTACGCCACCCGCTCGAGTCGACGATGACCTACCAGATGCTCGTTCAGCTCCCGTTGCTGGCCGTGGCTGGCTGGGCGCTTGCTCAGGGCCTGCCGGCGGCCATCGGCCGACGCTTGGCGCTCTGGGATCAGGCCGGCATCAGCGGTCTGCTGCTGGCCTCATTGACCGGCCTGGTATGGATGCAGCCATCGACGAGCCCTTGGTCGCACTGGCAAAATTCCTGAGCGTGCCATTGCTCATCGGCGTGCCCGTGGCGCTGAGCTGGCCACGCGCCAGCTTCGTGGTTCGCGGCATCGTCCTGGCCGAAGTCATTGCCATGTCCCTGCGACTGGGCTGGCTGTATCTGATTTCACCACAGCGCCTGTGCAGCAATTATCTGCTTGACGACCAGCAGCGGCTTGGCCAAATCCTGATCATCGTCGGATTTGTCATCCTGCTCGTGGCCGTCTGGAAGCTGATGTGGGGGCATATCGACACCAGACGCATCGACGGCAAGGATTCCAACGGCGCGCACCACTGATCGGCATGATTTTCTTACGCCATCCCTGCTCCATGCTGTGTCTACCTATCAGCTAACCGTGTAGTCCCGGACGATGATCTTGACGATCGCCTGGGCCGGTTGATCGTGTCCGGGCTTGCTGGAGCTCACTGATCATCAAGCTGTCGCAAGAGGAGCCGATAAAGATTCAGTTGCATGCCCTGGCGACCACTACGCCCAAGGCTCGGCCTACCTTCAGCGACAACCGGTCAGCGCATCTGCTCCAGCGTCTTCGCACCTTGCGCTTCGGGGCGATATCCCATTTATCGACGCGCGGTTCAGTTCCGGACACCTGCGCAGCCTGGATGCCAAGAAATACCCGTGGAATATCCGTGGAATATCCGCATTCACTACTCTCCCGCTGACTGGCCAAGGCAACCACGGGCACAGCGACCTATGATAAAAAGTAAAAGAACCTCGAATTACACCAGAGGTCTCTTGGCGCCCCGAGCGCCCGCGGATTGGCCTTAAGGAAGGAACGACCCGACCCATGCCCGTTGACACCACGGCCACGCTGCTTTCCCTGCTCCTGCTCTCGGTGGGCGCCGTGGTGGTGTTGCGGCGTCTGAACCTGCCAGCGATCCTCGGCTACCTGGCCGTCGGCATGCTGGCCGGCCCGCATGCGCTGGGCCTGGTCAAAGATATTCACGACATCCACCTGATCGCCGAGTTCGGCGTGGTGTTTCTGCTGTTCATGCTCGGGCTGGAGTTCTCCCTCCCCCGACTGATTGCCATGCGTCGCTCGGTAGTGGGCATGGGCGGGGCGCAAGTAATTCTGACCGCGTTGGTCACGGGTGGGGCGGCCCTGATGATGGGCTTCAGCCCGGCCGCAGCATTCGTGCTCGCCGGGGTGCTGAGTGTCTCCTCCACCGCAATCGTGATCCGCCAGCTCGGCGAGCAGCTGGAGCTGAATTCCCGCCACGGCAACAATGCGGTGGGCATTCTTCTGTTCCAGGATGTGGCAGTCATTCC
>DATHXP010000338.1:0-2425 GCA_035459605.1 Halomonas sp.
AGGGTGGCATCGGCATATTCCGCACGCAAACTAAAGGCCAGGTTGAGGCGCTCGCTGGCGCGATAGTTGAGCGTCGGCTGAATGTCGACCGTCTTCAGCTCGGTCTCGAGGGCGTGGTAACGACCGATCCAGCCGTCGTCGTACTCCGTAGACAGACCGTAGGGCGTGTAGATCGCCAGGCCCAGATCGAAGCGCTCGTTGAGCCGGGTCTTGACCGCGAAGCTGGGCACCCAGGCGGTCTGACCGCCCTTTCCCGAGGCGCTGGAGGAATAAGGAAAGCCAAGGGCGCTTGAGGCCTCGCCCCCCTTCAGCTCGAAGTCGGCATCGATATAGGAGACGCCGCCCGCGAACTGGGTCCCCTCGATATTGCCGATCGCCGCTGGGTTGTAGGCCATGAAGCTGGCGTCCTCGGCGGCGGCGGCGGAGCCCGAGAAGGCGTTGGCGATGGACTTGGCACTCTGCTCGCGGACCTGGAAACCAGAAGCGGACGCCTGGCTGGCGATCAGCGCCATGGAGGCAAGGGTCACGGCGAGGGAGAGCTTGTTGAACTTGTTGTACATGGGCTCGATATCCTTCGGTAGGTGATACTGGGTACTTGGCGTTGATCTTTCTGACGTGCTTCCAGTGTTTGCGAATCTCCCCCTGTCAATCAAGGGCAAACGTTCGTTTTAATATCAAAACAACTAATACTTTAGTCTTATCCAAACAATAAGCTCGTCATTTCAACACGTTATGAAAGTACACCTGGTGGAACTTGTCGGCAGCACAGCGTCACTTGACCTGCGTGTTACACAAAGGTTTTATACTATTATTAACTCAGCTATTTATTTCGAGGCCGTCATGAAAGTCAGCGAACTGGCACGCGAGGTCGGCGTCACCGCCGAGACGGTGCGCCACTACACTCGGGAGTCGCTGCTGGAACCGAGGCGCAATCCGAGCAACGGCTACCAGATCTACTCTCAGCGTGACCTGGAGCGGCTGCGCTTCATTCAGCGCGCGCGCACTTTGGGATTCAGCGTAGTCGAGATTCGCGAGATCCTTGAGCAGGCCGACCACGGCGATTCGCCCTGCCCGCTGGTGCGCGACTTGCTGACCAGCCGCCTGCCGGAAATCCACCGGCGCATCGCCGAGCTGCAGGCGCTGGCCGCGCGCATGGAGCAGGCGCTGGACGCCTGGCGCGAGATGCCCGACGGCATCCCCGACGGGCACAGCCTGTGTCGCCTGATCGAGAGCTTTCCCGAGCCGCTGCGCCATCGCGACGCCAGTGAGCGCCTCGCCAAGGAGAATGTATGAACGCCCGCACCTCTTTCGAGCGCAGCGTCTCCGGCATGAACTGCCAGAGCTGCGTCAACACCATGCGCCAGGCCATCCAGGCCCAGGACCCCGACGCCGAGGTGGTCGGCACGCCCGCCGAAAAGCACCTGGCGGTGACCACGACGCTCGACGGCGACACGCTGGACCGGGTGCTCGGCGAGGCCGGTTTTCCAACCGGCAAGTCTGATGAAACAACCGCCGGTGCCCGAACCGACATGGAGCGCTACGTAGCCGGCATGAACTGCCAGAGCTGCGTCAACACCATGCGCCAGGCCATCCAGGCCCAGGACCCGGACGCCGAGGTGGTCGGCACGCCCGCCGAAAAGCACCTGGCGGTGACCACGACGCTCGACGACGCGGCGCTGGACCGGGTGCTCGGCGAGGCCGGTTATCCGCCGGGTGAGCCCGATGAGCCCACTACCCTCGATGCCGACTCAGGCGCCGTTGAAGCGGCACCCGCCGCGCAGGCCGCGCCGAGCGACAGCGGCGCCGCGGGGCGCACCCAGCGCCTGGCGATCAGCGGCATGACCTGCGCCAGCTGCGTCAAGAGCGTACAGCAGGCGCTGGAAAAGACGCCGGGCGTGGCCACGGCGTCGGTCAACTTCGGCACCCACACCGCCCAGGTTCACGGCAGCGCCGACACGGCCGAGCTGATCGCCGCGCTGGACAGCGTCGGCTACGGCGCCGAGCTCATCGTCGACATGCGCGAGGCCGAGGCCAGCCGCGCCGACAAGGAACAGCGGCAGTATAAAAAGCGCCTGCACGGCAGCTTCTGGTCGCTGGCGCTGGCGGTGCCGCTGATGGCCAGCATGTTCTTCTATCACCCCGAGGCCGTTGGCGCCGGTCGCCTCTACTGGCTGGTGATCGGCCTGCTGACGCTGACGGTTTTGGCCTTTCCCGGCCGGCATTTCTTCGTCAACGCCTGGAAAAACGCCCGCCATCACCAGGCCAACATGGACACCCTGGTGGCCATAGGCACCGGCACCGCCTGGCTCTACTCCATGGCGGTGGTGCTTCTCGGCGGCTGGCTGCCCGAGGCCGCCCGGGGCATCTATTTCGAGGCCTCGGCCATGGTCATCGGCCTGATCCTGCTGGGCAACGCCGTGGAGCT
>DATHXP010000339.1:0-2490 GCA_035459605.1 Halomonas sp.
GCTGAACCACCAGCACCTCGTCCCAGGGCACCATCTCGTCGCGCACGCGCCGGCTCGCGAGCGTGAGCACCCGCTGGACGATCGCCGACTGCTCGTCCGAGAGCAGGCCGTAACCCACCCCCTCGCGGACGAGGTGCTCGACCTGTCGGCGGGGGTGGAACGCCGCCTGCCCCGCCCGCTCGCCGATCGCCGCCAGCACCGCATGGGTGAACAGCCCCACGGCCGGCGTCAGGCCCAGGCTGCTGAAGAACCGGCGGCTCCACGTCAGCAGCGGCGCCAGCGGGTACATCAGCCGATCGGCGTGGGCGGCAAACAGGTCCTTGGGAATATTACCCCTCGGATCACCGGATTGCGGCGGACCCGATAGCCCGTGAGCATTTCACGAATCATCAGGAGTACTCCGAGGCACAGGATTGCCGCGGCGGGAATCCCCAGCTCTATGACGGTCTCCAGGTAATCGTTGTGGGCGTGATCATACGTGACGAACCTGAGATCGTCGCCCCGGAACATCGGGAACATCCATTGATAGTTGCCTGCTCCGACACCCGTCGGCCACACCGCCGCCAGCATCTTCAAGCCGGCCAGATTCTGTGTCATGCGCTCGCCGCCGAACAGATCCCGGTCAAGCAGCCTGACGAGGCTGTCGTCGAAGCCCATCGCAATGATAGTGACCGCGCAGCCCAGCAGCGCCAGGGGCAGCAGCACCAGCTCGCCGGTGGCGTCACGGTTCCGGGAGCGCCCCAGCGCGAGCATCGTCGCCAGGCTGAGAGTGAAGAAGACGATCGGTGCCCGGGAGCCCGAAAGGAAGATACCGGCCACGAGCAACAGCGCGGTCGCCAGCAGCAACAGCATCAAAGCGGTGTCCCGGTCGCCGTACCGCGCGATATTGACACCGGCGCCCCGGCGCTGCGAGTTCACCACCGCAGTCAACAGACCGAACACCAGGCCCAGGGACATGCTGAGAAGATTGGCGTAATGATTCCGGTTGACGAATGTGCCGGTCCTGAGCTCGTTGGCGGCGCCGGACTCTGGAAACGGGATAAAACCCGTGGTCTGGCTATAGATCTCGAATACAGACTCGACAACACCGGCCGCGATGATGACGCCGGCCGCCGTCAGCAGCCGGGCCCGGGTGGTCACCGTCACCAGCGTCATAAGGAATACCGCAACATACGCGCCGTACTTGAGCAGTTCGTTGTAAGTATTGCCCGGGTCGATGCTGAGCGTGGGTGCCGTGGAAACGCTGATCAGGCCGAGGTCCTTCTGCAGATCGTGGACAAGCGGGTTCAGCGCGGAAACCAGGCTTTCCGGCACGGGCAGGGTCTGTGCAAAGACCATCGCCAGCCACAACGTCAGCACCGCCAGTATGCGGAACGATGCCGTCGACAACCCCGGCGCTTGCCGGCCCATGGCCAGGCCGAGGCTGCAAAGCGCCAGAAGCGCGAACACGCCGGTCTCCCACGCGAACCAGGCCAACGGTCTGTTGGCCCCCAGGGGGATGGGCACGCACAGGACGGCGGCCAGCACGCCGGCGAAGACGACTCTGGCGTGCAGCACGCCAAGACCGGGGCCGCTCAACATCACAAGGCCGCGCTCCGCTTCTCCCGGTACCTTTTCAGCAATGCGGAAAGCTCTTCGTCCGCGGCCAGCCGCTCCCGGAAGTCCCGCTCCAGCCCGTGCATGACGATCTGTTCCACCACAAACGCCCTTACGTTCGGGTTGTCCAGCGCGCCGCGCATCACATCGATAATCTGCCCGCGCAGCGGCGGCGCCAGCTGCTCCATCATGCGCGGACCGATGAAAGCGATACCATGCTGGACGGCGGTCTCGTGTCGGCCGGTTTCAATGGCTTTCTCGAGCGCGGCGTGCAGCTGCTGATCGAGCTGCTGATCCTGGTACTTGACCAGTGCCAGCATGATCCAGACCTCGAACCAGGACGGTCGCCGAGCCAGGGATGCCTTCAGGTTCTCGATCACTTTGACGGTTTCGGCCCCGGCCTGGTCCGGCCACAGCCGCAGGCCTCGCTCGCGCCAGGCGTGCAGGCTGGCGAGCATCAGGCGGTAGGCGGCATTGTCCGGTTCACGCGCGATCGCCCGGTGAGCCAGCTTGAATCCCAGATTCAGGGCCTGGTCGCGCGGAGCCTGCGCGCCCTGTTGCCAGTCGTCCTTCATCGCCTGCAGGCGCAGGTAGCTGGACTGGCCCTGGACACGCTGGCCCGCCTGCAGCGCCAGTATCAGCGCCAGCATAGCCATCGCTCCCGCTAAAAGGCGTCGACGCCGGTCGGGAGCGTGGTATCGCGCCGATCCTCTGTCGCGGGTTCGGGACCGATATGCCGACCGCGGCACGGCTCAGGCCATCCGTCCCGGCGAGCCGTGAGCAATGTCAGGCCGAGGCTTCGCCCGGGCTTCGATAGTAGCCCCCATAGTAATACTGGTACTTGCCGTCATAGTAGTACGCGGAGCGACGCACGTGGACCTGCGTCAGTACCAC
>DATHXP010000340.1:0-3735 GCA_035459605.1 Halomonas sp.
CTTGTCCGAGACCGTCAGCGCCTGATCGGCGGGCGAGTGAATGAAGGTGGTTGTACGTTCAGCCGACATGATCAACTCCTCAGAAAGAGAACAAGGTTGAAATCAAGACATCGATGACCTTGATCGCGATGAAGGGCAGCAAGACACCGCCAACGCCGTAGATCAGCATGTTGCTGCGCAGCAACTGGGTCGATGTGGACGGCTTGAATCGCACACCACGCAACGCCAAAGGAATCAGCAGCGGGATGATGATGGCGTTGAAGATCAGCGCCGACAGCACGGCGCTGTTCGGGCTCGACAGGTTCATGACATTGAGCGCCGCCATCTGCGGGATCGTGGCGGCGAACAGCGCCGGCAGGATGGCGAAATACTTGGATACGTCGTTGGCCAACGAGAAGGTAGTCAGCGCGCCGCGCGTGATGAGCTGTTGCTTGCCGATCTCCACCACCGCGAGCAGCTTGGCCGGGTCGGAATCGAGATCGACCATGTTGCCGGCCTCCTTGGCCGCCTGCGTGCCCGAGTTCATGGCCAGGCCCACGTCGGCCTGGGCCAGCGCCGGCGCATCGTTGGTGCCGTCGCCCACCATCGCCACCAGGCGACCGCCAGTCTGTTCGGCACGGATACGCGCGAGCTTGTCTTCCGGGCGCGCCTCGGCGATGTAGTCATCGACACCGGCCTCGGCCGCGATGTTCGCCGCCGTGAGCGGGTTGTCGCCCGTAATCATCACGGTCTTGACGCCCATCTCGCGCAGGCGGGCGAACCTCTCCTTGATGCCGTGCTTGATCACGTCGGACAGTTCGATGACGCCCAACACGTGCCGGCCATCGCTGACCACGAGCGGCGTGGCACCCTTGCGAGCCACATCCGCGACACGCGCTTCGAGTTCTGCGGGGATGACGCCGCCCAGCATCTGCACATGCCGCGCGATCGCGTCCATCGCACCCTTGCGGATGACGCGCTCGCCAGGCAGGTCCACGCCCGACATGCGCGATTGCGCGGAGAACGGCACGAAATGCGCGCCTTCGGGTTCATCGAGCTTCTCGTTCTTGCCGCGTGCCAGCTTGACGATGGACTTGCCTTCCGGCGTCGGATCCGCCAGCGAGGCCAGCAGCGCCGCCTGACGCAGTTGCGCAGCGTCCACCCCGGCCAGCGCGTGGAACGCAGTGGCCTGCCGATCGCCGTGGGTAATAGTGCCAGTCTTGTCCAGCAGCAACACGTCCACGTCGCCTGCCACCTCCACGGCTTTACCGGACTTAGCCAGCACGTTGGCTTGCAGGGCGCGGTTCATGCCGGCGATGCCGATGGCCGGCAGCAAACCGCCGATGGTGGTCGGGATCAGGCACACCAGCAGGGCGACCAGCAGCACCACATTCACCTCGACGCCGACGAACCCACCGATAAATGGCAGGGTCACGACGACGATCAGGAAGGTCAACGTCATCACACCCAGAAGCAAGCCAAGGGCGACTTCATTGGGAGTTTTCTGCCGGTTCGAGCCTTCTACGAGAGCGATCATGCGATCGAGGAAGCTGTTGCCCGGCTCGGCTGTGACGCGAACAACGATTCGATCGGACAGCACCTTGGTGCCGCCGATCACGCCCGAGCGGTCGGTGCCGGCCTCGCGCAGCACGGGCGCGGACTCGCCGGTGACGGCGGCCTCGTTGATGGTCGCCAGGCCTTCAACAATCTCGCCATCGGCCGGCACCAGTTGCCCTTCCTCGATCACGACGAGGTCGCCGGGCCGCAGTTCTGCGGCGGGCACGGTCTTTTCGCCTCCAGCCTTGTCGAGCCGACGCGCCATCAGATCCTTGCGAGCACGGCGCAGCGACGCGGCTTGGCCCCGCCCCCGTGACTCGGCCACCGCCTCGGCGAAATTGCCGAACAGCACGGTGATCAGCAGGATTACGGTCACCGCCCAGCCGAAGCCAGGCTGCGCCCAGCCGGCCAGCGTGGCCACCGCAGTCACAAGGGTGCCCAGCCAGACCACGGCCATGACCGGGTTCTTGATGATGTGCTGCGGCGCCAGTTTGATGAAGGCGTTGATCAGTGCGGGGACGAACCCGCGCTCTTCCAGTCGCTGCGTGCGGACTGGATTTTCTTGAGAGGTTGTATTGCTCATGATGTTTTCCTCAACGCGCAACCAGGGTCAGGTGATCGGCCACAGGCCCCAGCACCAGTACAGGCATGAACTGAAGCAGTGTCAGGATGACAATGACGGCGATCAGCGTGAGCGCAAATGTGGGGGTTTCGATCTGCAGGCTGCCCGCGCTCTCCGGGGCCTGGCGCTTGCGTGCGAGCATGGCCGCGATCACCAGGGGAATGATGAGCGCTGGATAGCGGCCTGCGGCCAGCACGAAGCTGCAGGTCACGTTCCACCATACCGTGGCGTCCCCGAGTCCCTCGAAGCCCGAGCCGTTGTTGGCAAAGGCCGAGACGTACTCGTAAAAAACCTGGCTGATGGCATGGAAGCCGGGGTTGGAGTTACCGGTCAGGCCAGGAATGGCAAGTGTGATGGAGGTCAACCCCAAGAGCACCAAAGGTTGCAGCAGCACGAGTACCGCAAGCAGCTTGACCTCCGGCGCCTCGATCTTTCGGCCGAACAACTCGGGCGTGCGGCCAGTCATCAGGCCTGCCAGGAACACGCCAAGCAGCAGATAGGTGAGGAACTGCTGCAGCCCGCTGCCGATGCCCCCCCAGATGGCGTTGATCAGCATGTCGCTGATGGCGACCATGCCAGTCAGCGGAGCAACCGAGTCGTGCATTGAATTGACCGAGCCATTAGAGGTCTGGGTCGTTAGCGCGGCCCACAGTGCAGATGGCTCGGCCCCGAGACGCACTTCCTTACCCTCCATCAGTGCAATGTCTGACGAGGTGGAGGAATGCCCTTCGGACCAGATCGCAAAACCTGCGGAAGCCACGGACATCAGCAGCATCGTGCCGAATACTAGCCCTGCGAATTTTCGTCTTCCGGTGAACGGGCCAATCATGAAAGCGACCGCTACAGGCACGAGGATCAGCGCCAGCGTCTCCAGCAGGTTGGACAGCGGCGTAGGGTTCTCCAGCGGCACCGAGCTGTTGGGGCCATACCATCCGCCACCATTGGTGCCGAGCTGCTTGATCGCCACCATCGGCGACACCGGGCCGAGCGGGATCTTCTGCTCCTTCATCTCGACCGTCGCGTCAACAGGCGCAACCACCGGACCACCTGCCAGCGTGGCCGGGACCCCCTGGCTGGTCAGTAGCACCGACCACACCAAGCACAGCGGCACCATGAAACGCAGCGTGGGGCGGATCACGTCGGCCCAGTAGTTGCCGACGTCCACGGGCGCCTGCTCATGGCCTTCGGCCTTGCGTGCCTGCGCATTGCGTCCGCCGAACAGCCCACGCAGCGTCGCGGCAGTGAGCGCCAGTCCCATCATCGGCGTGATGACCTGCAGCGTCACGATGCCCGTCATGTGCGCGAGATAGGAAAGTTGCGCTTGCCCCGAGTAGTGCTGCTGGTTGGTGTTGGTCAGGAATGAGACCATGGTGTGCAGCGCCAAATCCCAGCTCATGTTGGGCGCGCCATTGGGATTGAGCGGCAGCCACGCCTGGGTCATCAGGATCAGCCACACGATGACCGCCAGCACCAGGTTGCTCAGCAGGAACGCGCCGGCGTACCCACGCCAGCTCATGCCGCGCTCGGGATTGGTGCCGATGAGCGCATACAGTGGCCGTTCCAACCAAAGGAACAGC
>DATHXP010000341.1:0-2000 GCA_035459605.1 Halomonas sp.
CTTTTGGGCGGGGGAACCGTGCTGCCTCAATTTTTCTGATACTGCTTCGTGACAGCTTTGCCTAGTCTTCCCGGTCATCCTCAGCGCTTTCTTCTGCGGGCGGCGTCTCGATGGCGCGCTTGTCATCCGGCAGACGCACCGTGTCGCCAAGTCGCAGATCGGCAACGCTTGAGACGCGCTCGCCGGTAGTGGGGGTGATGATGGCCGCGACGTCACCGATGCTGGTGCCGTCGACGTAGGCTTCTACCTTGACCCGCACCAGGTGGCCCGAGTAGCGCGCTGAAAGCACGCTGCCCCGGGCCGGCTCTCGATAGTCCTCGGGGTGATCCTTGAAGAACTCTAGAACGCTATGCGCGCCGGGGTCGTCCCAGTTCACGTGCTTGTGTCGATGCATGAGTGTCGTCTCCCCTATTGAAGCCTGCGGCTACCGCACCGCGGGTCAAAAACACAATGCCACGGGCGCTGCCGTGAGGCCAGCAGCGCAGCGAGCCCGTCCACTGCCGTGGGCGGGCTCGTTGATATCGCAGCGGGCCGCCTACGCCTTGCTGGCGCGCTTGCGTTGGTTTTCGGTCAGGTATTTCTTGCGCAGGCGCAGGTGGCGCGGCGTCACTTCCACCAGCTCGTCGCTGTCGATGAACTCGATGGCCTGCTCCAGGGTGAAGCGAACCGGCGGCGTCAGGATCAGGCTCTCATCGCTGCCCGAGGCGCGCATGTTGTCGAGCTTCTTGGCCCGGGTGGGGTTGACCGTCATGTCTTCGGAGCGGTTGTTGATACCCACCAGCATGCCTTCGTAGACCTCGGTGCCGTGTTCGACGATCAGCTTGCCGCGATCCTGCAGAGTGAACAGGGCATAGGCCAGCGCCTTGCCGGACGCCATGGAGACCAGCACCCCGTTGCGGCGCTCGACGGCGGCGTCGGGCTTGATCGGGCCGTAATGATCGAAGCGGCTGGTCAGAATGCCGGTGCCCGACGTCAGCGTCATGAACTGGCCGCGAAAACCGATCAGGCCGCGCGCCGGGATGATGAAGTCCAGGCGCACCCGCCCCTTGCCGTCGGGGTGCATGTTGGTCAGCTCGGCCTTGCGATAGCCCAGCTCTTCCATGATCGCGCCCTGGTGCTGCTCCTCGCAGTCGATGATGACCTCTTCGTAGGGCTCCTGCCTGACGCCGTCGACCTCGCGGATGATCACCTCGGGGCGGCCCACGGCCAGCTCGAACCCTTCGCGGCGCATGGTTTCGATCAGCACCGACAGGTGCAGCTCACCGCGGCCCGATACGCTGAATTTCTCCGGGCTGTCGCCCTGCTCGACGCGCAGCGCCACGTTGTGGATCAGCTCCTGCTCGAGGCGCTCCATGATGTTGCGGCTGGTGACGTACTTGCCGTCCCTGCCGGCAAACGGCGAGTCGTTGACCTGGAAGGTCATGGAAACGGTCGGCTCGTCCACCGACAGCGGCGGCAGCGCCTCGACGCGCTCCGGGTCGCACAGGGTATCGGAAATGGCCAGCTCATCGATGCCGGTGATGCAGATGATGTCGCCGGCGGTGGCCCGTTCGGACGGCACGCGCTCCAGGCCGAGATGGGTCATCACCTGGCCAATCTTGCCGCGCCGCTGCTTGCCCTCCTTGTTCACGACCACCACCTGCTGGTTGGGCTTGGCCGCGCCGCGGGTGATGCGTCCCACGCCGATGACGCCCACGTAGCTCGAGTAGTCCAGCGCCGAGATCTGCATCTGGAAGGGGCCTTCCTGCTCGACCCGGGGTGGCTCGACCATGTCGACGATGGCCTGGAACATGGGGCTCATGTCGTCGGCCATCTCCTCGGGGTCCATGCCGGCGACGCCGTTGAGGGCCGAGCAGTAGATAATCGGGAAATCGAGCTGCTCATCGGAGGCGCCGAGGTTGTCGAACAGGTCAAAGATCTGATCGATCACCCAGTCGGGTCGCGCGCCCGGGCGATCGACCTTGTTGACCACCACAATGGGTTTAAGGCCCTGATCGAAG
>DATHXP010000342.1:0-2858 GCA_035459605.1 Halomonas sp.
CACTTACCACCCAAGGAGTATGCCTATGAAACCCCTTGCTCCCTTGATATTCACTTCCATTCTGCTCGTTTCTGGCTGCGCCAGCTCCCCGCAGGGCAAAGCGGGCGCCCAAGCGCCTGTGCCGGCATCGTCAGCCTCCACTGAGCATACCTATCGCTGCGAGAGCGGCGAAACCATTGTCGCAACCTACCCCACCAGCGACTCGGCCACGGTCCAATACAGGGATAGCACCTACAGCATGAAAATCGCGGTTTCTGCCAGCGGTGCGCGCTACGTTGGTGGCGGATTGGAGTGGTGGACAAAGGGCGCTGGCCCGGGATCTGAGGGCATGCTTTTACGCCACCAGGCAGAGGGTGCTTCCGGTGATATCATCGAGTCCTGCACGGAGGCCTGAGTGCGGTCTGACATTTCGTTCAAGCCGGACGCAGCGCCGCATCACTGCCTAAATAAAACGCTATACCACCCGAATTTGGAGTTGATTGATGAAGCCGATCGTAGCGAACAACAAGCCGGCAAAGGTCGAACTGAAAGAGGGCGAGGAATATTACTTCTGCGTCTGTGGTCGTTCTAACAATCAGCCCTTTTGTGACGGCTCCCACGCAGGAACCGGATTCAAGCCAAAAGCGTTCAGCGCTGAAAAATCTGGCGATGCCTACCTGTGTCAATGCAAGCATTCGGGAAACTTGCCGTTTTGTGATGGCACGCATAAGCAGTTTGATGACAGCGCAGTAGGTAAGGAAGGGCCTGGTGCCAAAGAAAACGCCGATGAGATCCCCGTTGCCCGTGCGACGGCAGAAGAGCCTATGGTCGAGTTTATTCATCAGCTGGCCCGGGAAGGCCTGTCGAAGCTGGGCCATCACGGCCCAATGACCGCCATGGGGGTGCCTCGTCATCTGCTGCCGCACTGGGACGACCTTCAAGTCATGACGGCCCAGATGGCAGCTCAACCCCTGCTCGAAGACGCTGCCGTCAGCACCAAGCTGGTTATCGGGCCGAGGGCTGAAAAACCGCTGAAGATGAAGATTCCTCTATTTGTCTCCGACATGAGTTTCGGCGCGCTGTCAGAGGAAGCCAAGCTGGCCTTGGCAAAGGGGGCTGAGCTGGCAGGTACCGGCATTTGTTCAGGTGAGGGCGGCATGTTGCCGGAGGAGCAGGCCGCTAACTCCCGCTATTTTTACGAGTTGGCCAGCGCTCGGTTTGGCTACGACGAAGCCAAGCTGAAAAAGGTTCAGGCGTTTCACTTCAAGGGCGGGCAGGGCGCGAAGACGGGGACGGGTGGCCATCTTCCCGGCAATAAAAACGTCGGCAAGATTTCACAGGTGCGCGGCATTCCCGAGGGCGAGCCGGCCATTTCACCCCCCACCTTCACCGATCTGCACTCGGCCGCGGACTTCAGGAAATTCGCTGATCGCGTACGTGAGGTGACCGGCGGCATTCCCATCGGCTTCAAGCTTAGTGCGAATCATATCGAAAGAGACATTCAGTTTGCATTGGATGCCAGTGCGGACTACATCATTCTGGATGGGCGCGGCGGCGGTACCGGCGCCGCACCAGAAATGTTCCGCGATCACATCAGTGTGCCTACCATCCCAGCGCTGGCGCGGGCACGCCGCTACCTGGATGAGCAAGGCGTGAGTGGCCAGGTCACCCTGATCATTACGGGTGGCCTGCGTACGCCGATGGATTTTGTAAAAGCGTTGGCGCTGGGGGCCGATGGTGTCGCCATAGCAAACAGTGCCATGCAGTCCATAGGCTGCGTGGCCGCGCGCATATGCAACACCAATAATTGCCCTGCCGGCATAGCAACACAAAACGCGGATTTGCGACAGCGGCTAAACGTGGAAAAGTCGGCTGCACAGCTTAAAAACTTCCTTGAAGCGTCTGTGGAGCTCATGCAGGTGATGGCCAGGGCATGTGGCCACGATGCATTGAGTTCGTTCAATAAAGAGGATTTGGCAACCTGGCATCGAGAGATGGCGCTGTTATCGGGCGTGAGATTTTCAGGGCTCATCGCGCCGAAAGGTCGGCTATAGCAGGTTTTATAGGGGAATACTTTTGCCACTGCGGATGAAAAAGCGGTACGTCTCATGGCCACCCTGATGATTCAAGGCACCACCTCGGATGCGGGCAAGAGCACGCTGGTTGCGGGGCTGTGCCGGGTACTCAAGCGCCGCGGCGTGTCGGTGGCGCCGTTCAAGCCGCAGAACATGGCGTTGAACAGCGCGGTGACGCCTGAGGGCGGTGAGATTGGCCGCTCGACGGCGCTGCAGGCGCTGGCCGCCGGGGTGGCGGCGCACAGCGACATGAACCCGGTGCTGCTCAAGCCCGAGACCGACTGCGGCGCCCAGGTGATTCTCGACGGCCAGCCGCATGGCCATATGGACGCGCTGGACTATCACGCCTTCAAGCGCGAGGCCATGCAGCGGGTGATGGCGGCCTGGCGGCGGCTGTCAGCGCGCCATGATGTGGTCATCGCCGAAGGCGCGGGGAGTCCCGCCGAGATCAATCTGCGCGAAGGGGATATCGCCAACATGGGCTTTGCCGAGGCGGCGGATTGCCCGGTGCTGCTGGTGGGGGATATCGACCGAGGCGGGGTGTTCGCCCAGCTGGTGGGCACCCTGGCGCTGCTGTCCGACAGCGAGCGTGAACGCACCCGGGGCTTTGTCATCAATCGCTTTCGTGGCGATCTCTCGCTGCTGACCCCTGGGCTCGATTGGCTGGAACGCCGTACCGATAAGCCGGTATTCGGCGTGCTGCCGTATCTGCAAGGCTTTCTGGTCGACGCCGAGGATGGCATTGGCACGACCGGCGTGACCGGCGGTGTAGCGAACGGTGAACGGGCGCTGCGCGTTGTGGTG
>DATHXP010000343.1:0-3713 GCA_035459605.1 Halomonas sp.
TCGCACTTGCCGCACTGCACGCAGGCATCGAAGCCGAGCAGCTGATTCCAGGTAAAGTCGCTGGGCTTTTCCACGCCCAGCGGGGCATCCGGCTCGTCCAGATCCAATGCCTTGAGGCCGGTCGAGCGACCGCCACCGAAGCGCTCGGCGCGGCGATGCCAGGCCAGATGCAGGGCGCCGGCGAAGGCGTGCTTCATGGGCCCGCCCCAGGTCATGCCGAAAAACATCTCGGACACCCCCCAGGCCACGCCAGCGGCAAGGATCAGCGCGAGAACCCAGCCGCCAACATCGGCCGGCAGAATCCCGGCCACCGGCAGGGTAACGACAAAGAAGCTCGCCGAGAACATCAGCAGGCTTTTCGGCAGTCGATTCCAGGCTCCCTTCGACAGTCGCGCCGGCGGGTTGCGACGACGCCTGGCGACGAACAGGGCACCGACGAACATCAGCGCGGTGGCACCCAGCAGGGCGAAACCAAGCAGGCGATCATGCAGGCCAAAGCCGTGCACGATGATCGCCAGCAGCGCCGCCAGCACGAAGCCGCCGGCAGTGGCCACATGGGTCCTGGACATGTACCTGTCGCGCTCGACCACCCGGTGCAGGTCGACCAGATAGCGGCGCGGCATGGCCGCCAGCCCCCGCATCAGCGGTACCGGCGACGACCGCCCCTGGCGCCACAGGCTCACGCGCCGCCAGGCGCCGAGCATCGTCAGTGCCAAGGCGCAGAAAATCAGTATTGGCAGGAGGGTGTCGAGCATTGGGGCTCACCTCGCAAACTTGGAGTTGTTAAGCGGCCCGGTGGTCGTATACCGGGCCGCCGAAAGCGTCATGAGCGAGCGCCATGGACGTTTGCTTAGAAGTCCTTGCACAGGCGCAGGGCATCGTAAATCGCCGCGTGGGTGTTGCGCGGTGCGCTACAGTCACCCAGACGGAACAGCAAGAAGCCATCGCCCTCCTCCGCCAGGCAGGGCTGCGGCTGGATCGCGTAGAGCGCCTCCAGATCGACCTGCCCCTTGTTGCGTGACTGCTCCTTGAGGGCGTAGTAGAGGGTTTCATCCGGCCGCACGCCGTTCTCTACTACCACCTGATCGACCACCCGCTCCTCCTGACCACCGCTATACTCGTTCTCGAGTACCGCCACCAGCGAGTCACCCTCACGGTAGACCTTGCGCAGCATCAGGTCGGAGGTCATGATCACCTCTTTCTCATAGAGGCTGCGGTAGTAGGTCGGGAAGGTGGTGCCTCCCACGGCGCAGCCGGGCTTGATGTCATCGGTGACGATCTCGACCTTGGCGCCCTTGTCGGCCAGGTAGTCCGCTGCGGACACGCCGGAAAACTCGCAGATGGCGTCGAAAATCAGCACGTTCTTGCCCGGCTCGACGTTACCGCTGAGCACGTCCCAGGTACTGACCACCAGGCTCTCGTCAGGATTCTCGGCGTAGCCCCACTCCGGGTGCTGATCGAGAAAGGGGCGACCGCCGGTGGCCAGCACCACAATGTCCGGCCGCAGATCCTTGAGCGTTGCTTCATCGGCACAGGTCGCCAGGCGCAGATCGACATCCAGGCGCGCCAGCTCGAGCTGATACCAGCGAGTAATCCCCGCGATCTGGTCACGCTGCGGCGCCTTGGCGGCGATAGTGATCTGTCCGCCCAGGGCATCACTTTTCTCGAACAGGGTAACGTCGTGGCCACGCTCGGCCGCCACACGTGCCGCCTCCATGCCGGCTGGGCCACCACCGACCACCACCACCTTGCGCTTGACGCCGGTGGTCTTCTCGATGATGTGCGGCAAGCCCATGTATTCGCGGGTGGTCGCCGCATTCTGGATGCACAGCACGTCCAGCCCCTGGTACTGGCGATCGATGCAGTAGTTAGCGCCGACGCACTGCTTGATCTGGTCGACCTGGTCCATTCGGATCTTGGCGATCAAGTGCGGATCGGCGATGAGTCCACGGGTCATGCCGACCATGTCGACGTAACCGCCCTCGAGGATACGTGTGGCCTGGTTCGGATCCTTGATGTTCTGCGCGTGCAGCACCGGAACCTGGACCACCTCCTTGATCCCCGCCGCCAGATGCAGGAAGGGCTCCGGCGGGAAGCTCATGTTGGGTATGGCGTTGGCCAGGGTGTTGTGAGTGTCGGCGCCCGAACCTACCACGCCAATGAAGTCGAGCATGCCGGTGTCGTCGTAATACTTGGCAATCTGCTTCATGTCCTCATGGGACAGGCCATCAGGATGAAACTCATCGCCGGACAGTCGCATGCCCACGCAGAAGTCCTCGCCGACTTCGGCGCGCACGGCCTTGAGCACTTCCAGACCGAACTTCATGCGCCCCTCGAAGGTGCCGCCCCACTCGTCGGTACGCTTGTTGACCCGCGGACTCCAGAACTGGTCGATCATGTGCTGGTGGACGGCAGACAGCTCGACGCCGTCCAGTCCGCCGGCCTTGGCCCGGCCCGCCGCCTTGGCGAAATCACCGATGATGCGCCAGATCTCCTCCGGCTCGATGGTCTTGCAGGTCGCCCGGTGGATCGGCTCGCGGATTCCGGACGGCGACAGCAGCGTCGGCCAGTCATTGCCATGCCAGCTCGTACGTCGCCCCATGTGGGTGATCTGGATCATGATCTTGGCGCCATGCCTGTGCATCGCATCCGCCAGGTTCTGGAAGTGCGGGATGATGCGGTCGGTGGTGAGGTTCACCGAGCTCCACCACGCGTGCGGGCTGTCGATGGAGACCACCGACGAGCCGCCGCAAATGGCCAGGCCGATGCCGCCCTTGGCTTTCTCTTCGTAATACTTGACGTAGCGCTCGGTGGTCATGCCACCGTCGGTGGCGATGACTTCGGCGTGGGCGGTAGACAGCACGCGGTTACGAATGGTCAGCTTGCCGAGCTGAATCGGCTGAAACATTGCTTCGAAAGCCATGATGGATTCCTCGACTTAGAGCGGCTGGACGATGAAAAGACCGTGATCGTGGCCTTCCTGTGACGCGCCGTAGACCTGCTCGGCGCGCGTGCGGATGCTGCTGCCCTGGGCCTGCAGGATCTGGTCCATGGCCCCGGCGAACCAGCCGGTGAACATGTAGTCGACCTTGCGCCCGCACTGGCCGTAGACGTAGACGAACGCGGAGTGATCCAGGCGCACCTTGCACGTGCCTTTGCCGAGGTCGATCGACAGCGTCTCGAACAGGCCCCAGCCGCGCTGCGACAGGCGCTTCATGTAGTGCTCGAACACCGCCACGCCGGACAGGCCGTGGCACTCGGCCTCCTTCTCGCACCAGTGCCACGCCGACTTGTAGCCAGCCTTGTAGAGGATCTCGGCGTAGGCCTCGGCGCCCAGCACCTCCTCGATGCCGATATGGTTATTGACAAAGAAATGTCGCGGCACATAGAGCATCGGCAGAGCATCGGTCGTCCAGACGCCGGTTTCGCTATCCACTTCTATGGGCATCTCGGGGGCATGTGTCGCCATGTGTTCAAACTCCAGGATTCGATTAAATGCCTTTTGGCCGACAAAGAGGCAAGCTACTCGCCCCAGACGTCCTTGAGTACGCGGGTCCAGTTCTCGCCCATCACCTTGCGCACCACGGGTTCGGGCATGCCACGCCCCAGCAGGGTCTCGGTGAGGTTGGGAAATTCGCCGACGGTGCGGATGCCCAGCGGGTTGATGATTTCGCCGAAGCGGGTCAGACGGCGGGCGTAGCCCTTGTCGTGGG
>DATHXP010000344.1:0-9547 GCA_035459605.1 Halomonas sp.
GGCGTGCGCGAAGCGAAAGAGCCGGCCGCGCTGACCCAGAGTGGCGAAGCGGTGGAGCTGGTCAGTGAGCTGCTGCATCGGCTGATTGCGCGCATTACCGCCGAGCGCACCCTGGTGCTGATGATCGATGATCTGCAGTGGCTCGACGAGCCCTCGCTCAAGGTGCTGATCAGCCTGCAGGCCAGGCTGGCGATCAACTGCCCCTTTCTGCTGGTGGCCAGCCACCACGGACGCGAGACGCTGCCGATTCGCCTGGACTGGGACCAGCAGATCACGCTTGAGCGCCTGGATGACGAACAGTCGTCGCGGCTGCTGACTCACCTGGCACAGCACTTTCGTCTGCATCTCAGTCCGCGCCTGAAACAGCAGATCATCGAGCGCTGCGACGGCGTGCCGCTCTATCTGCAGGAAGTCTGCCGGCGCATCGACCAGGAGCGCCGCGAAGGCCGCAGCGTACGCCTGGACGATCTGCCCAAGGGGCTGCTGGGGCTGCTTGGCAGCCGCATTGATCAGCTGGATCACGATCGCCACGTGGCCTACGTGGCGGCGGTGCTCGGGCGCCGCTTCCGGCTGGACTTTCTGGCCGAGTGCAGCGAAGTCGGCGGCGCCGCGCTGACGGCGGCACTGGAGCACATGGTGCGTCTGGAGATTATCGAACCGACCGAGAGCGGCGGCGAGATGCGCGAATACCAGTTTACTCATCAGCTGCTCCAGGAGGCGGCCTATCTTTCTTGCCCGCGCGACATGCGTATCGCCCTGCACCGGCAGTTCGTTGAGCTCATCGAGCAGCGCTTTCCGGTGTGGATCAGCCGCCATCCCGGGGAGTTTGCGACGCATCTGCGGCGCAGCGGCCACTATGCGCGGGGCGCGCGCTATTTCGAACTGGCCGCCCGGGAAGCGTTGAAGGTCAGCGCCAATCGCACGGCGCTTAAAATGGCCGACGCCGGACTGGCCAGCCTGCGCCATGTTGAAGCCCAGAGCGAGCGCGAGATCAGCCTCTACACCGTGCGCGGCCAGGCGGCATTTGCCCTGGAAGGACACGGCTCTCCCACGGCCCACGAGAGCTTTATGCAGGCGCGTGGACTGCTCGAAGGAAAGGACGACGCCCCTGAAGAGATCGAGGATATTGAGCAGGCCTTCCTGGTCAAGTGGGGGCTGTGGGTCGGCTGCAGCCAGCGCAATGCCCATGCGGACGCCTTTCTGCTGGCCTCGCGGCTATCGCACCTGGCCGCCCAGCTCAGCGACAAGCGCTACGCTCGCCTGGCCGATTTCGCGCGTGCCAGCTGCGAATACTGGGCTGGACGCATCGAGCAGGCCTGCGAGCACCTTGAGGAGATCGACCCGCTCAACTCACCGATGATGATCGACTGGCTGTCGTTCTCCGAACATCCCCAGGTCACCGCCTCGTGCTATCAGGCCTGGGCGCTGTGCCTGCGCGGTGACTATCGGCGTGCCGGTCAGCAGGCCGAGGCGGCAATCCGGCTGGCGGAAAAGATCAATCATCCGGGCAGTCTGGCCATGGCACTGATGTATGCGGCGGCCCAGTATCGTCAGCTGGGGCACGTGCATCTGGCAGCCCAGCGTGCCGAGCGGGCCTACCAGCTGGCCGACTCGCCGGACCTGCAGCTGTGGCAGATTGCGGCGCGCGCCGTGCTGGGCTGGCAGGCGGCGCTGGCCGGTGATCGCGCCGGCCTTGCCCGCATGGATGCGACGCTGGAGGCGCTGGCCGAGACCACCGGCCGCGATCCGTACCAGTATCCCAACCTGTGGCTGGTGGATGCCTGCCTGTCGCTGGGCGAGCTGTCGCGTGCCGAGGACTATCTCGACCAGTGCTTGATCATCGCCCGGGAGCGCTCCACGCTGTTCGTGCCCGAGCTTGCGATACAGCTGGCGCAGGTGCGTCAGCGGCTCGAGCACCCCGCAGCGGAGGTGCGCGGCCTGGTCGAGCTGGCGCTTCAGCAGGCTCGCGACGATGGCAATCTGCATCAGGAGCTGTGCGCGCTGGAAGCCTGGCTGACGCTGGTCGACCCCGACGATGGTCAGGCGCGCAGCGCCTTTGGTCGTCTGCTGGGGGAGGTCGGCCATAGCGATGCGCCGGTGCTGGTGCGCTGGCGCACGCTGCTCGACAGGTGCCTGCCGCGCACCGCCGATCTGGAAGAGTGAGCCTGCCCGCCGAAGGCGGCCGCCGTGTCAGGTGGCCGCTTCCAGCACGGCAATGCGCTGCAGCGCTTCATCGCGGTGGCTGCCGCACAGCTCCACATCGAAATCAAAGCGGGCACACACCGATGGGCGCCGCGGGTCGCCGAACAGGCGGCACAGATTGGCGTCATCCAGCTGGGTGCAGCGCACGCCGGCGGGCTTGCCATCGGGCATGCCGGGAATCGCTGAGCTGATCGACGGAGCGATGCAGCAGGCGCCGCAGCCGGGCCGGCAGGCGTTCTTGGCAGGCGCGCCACGCCCTGCTTCAGCGGACGCCGCGACGGCGGGCAACAAAGTGTCTGTTGTCGGCATCATCGGCAGCTCCTTGCAGGCGGGTTTAAAGGCGCCGCCACCTTACTGAAACGCCCCTCTTGTGGCCAGGGTAAGCGCCAGCTGTTAAAATATCGCGCTTTTCTTTTTAGCGTCGCCTTTTTACTTGGCGCGTCTAGCGCGTCGTTTTAAAGGGTGCCGCCATCGTCCTGACAACGGTGAACCTTCGATGAAAGCCCCCGAACTGCTGTCGCCCGCCGGCACCTTCAAGAACATGCGCTATGCCTTCGCCTACGGCGCGGATGCGGTCTACGCCGGCCAGCCGCGCTATTCGCTGCGCGTGCGCAACAACGACTTCAAGATCGACAACCTGCACCGCGGCATCGCCTATGCCCGCGAACGCGGCAAGCAGTTCTATGTGGCCTCCAATATTGCGCCGCACAACAGCAAGCTCAAGACCTACCTGCGCGACATGGCGCCGGTCATCGAGGCCGGCCCGGACGCGCTGATCATGTCCGACCCGGGCCTGATCATGATGGTGCGCGAGCGCTGGCCCGAGCAGGAAATCCACCTGTCGGTGCAGTCCAACGTGGTCAACTACGCGGCGGCCCGCTTCTGGCAGCGGCAGGGCATCAGCCGCATCATCCTGTCCCGGGAGCTGTCGCTGCGCGAGATCGGCGAGATCCGCGCAGAGTGCCCGGAGCTCGAGATCGAGACCTTCGTCCACGGCGCGCTGTGCATCGCCTATTCGGGGCGCTGCCTGCTGTCGGGCTACTTCAACCACCGCGACCCTAACCAGGGCACCTGCACCAACGCCTGCCGCTGGAAGTACAACACCGTGGCGGCAGCCCGGGACGAGACTGGCGACCTGGTGCCGGCCAACTCGGCCCGCGCCCACGCGGCCAGCGGGGTCTGGACACCCGAGCAGGCGGGGCAGGGCGGGCTGATCGCCTCGGGCGGCGGTAGCGCCGAGCTTGAAAACACCGCCACCGCCGGCGGTGTCGAAGGGCAGGACGAGCTCTCGGCGCTGATCGAGGACCGCACCCGCCCCGGCGAGCTGATGCCGGTGTTCGAGGATGAGCACGGCACCTACATCATGAATTCCAAGGATCTGCGCGCCGTGCAGCACGTGCCGCAGCTGACCGAGATGGGCGTGAGCTCGCTCAAGATCGAGGGGCGCACCAAGTCGCACTACTATGTGGCGCGTACCGCCCAGGTGTATCGTCGCGCCATCGACGACGCGGTGGCAGGCCGGCCCTTTGACATGCGTCTGATGGACGAGCTGGATAACCTGGCCAGCCGCGGCTACACCGAAGGTTTCTATCGCCGCCATGTCCACGATGAGTACCAGAACTACGAGCAGGGCAGCTCGGTCGGCGTGCACCAGCAGTTCGTCGGCGAGGTGGTCGACTATGACACGCAGCGCGGCCTGCTGACCGTCGAAGTCAAGAACCGCTTCGAGGTGGGCGACGGCATGGAGCTGATGCTGCCCGGCGGCAACCGTCGCTTCACTCTCGAGCATATCGAGAACCGGCGCGGCGAGTCGGTGGGCGCGGCCCCGGGCTCTGGCCATGTGGTGCGTATCCCCGTGCCGGGCGAGGCGATTGCGCCACGGCGCATCGAGTTTGCGCTGCTGATGCGCGACCTCAAGTAGCCGCATTGGACAGGCTTTGCTCTTCGTCAGTGCGGCATTTATGCTACGAGATGCACTTTTTAAAAGTGTGCTTGCATGAGGGTGCTCTTTGACCGGATATAAGGAAGCCAATGGCCACCATTGAACACCGTGCCATCCTGGAGGCGTCGCCGGAGCGCGTTTTTGCCCTGCTCAGCCGGGTTGAAGACTTCGCCGACTACTCCGATCTTATCCGGTCCATTGAGCGCCTTGATGACGACATCTATCGCTGGCATGTGCATGCCGTCGGCATAGACTGGAGCTTTACCGTCGCCGTGACCGAATCGCGCTCGCCCGAGGTGCTAGCCTGGACCTCGGTGAAGGGCGTGCGCAACAGCGGGCGTTACGATCTGACGCCGGTGGCGGGGGGCACCGAGGTCGTGCTGACCCTGGAATATGAAGTCAAGGGCCGGCTGCTGGAAAAGGCCGTGAACAAGGCGACGCGGCCGCTGGTCAACAAGGTGAGCCAGCAAATTCTCGACCGGGTTGCCGAGCGGCTGTAGTCCTGGAATATAGCCCTGAAATGTAGCCCTGAAATATAGTCGCGCTCGCTCAGCGCCGCAGGGCAGTAGTGGTCAGCTCGCCGCGGCTGTCGGCTTCCAGGCGGCGCTGTCGTCCGGCCAGCAGCGCCATGACGGCGGCGAAGGCCAGGATGGCCGACAGCACCCCGGTGATGTCGCCGATGCCGGCGTTGGCGTCCAGCATCAGACCCACGATCAGCGGGCCCATGGCGGCTAGCGCGTAGCCGCCGCCCTGGGCCAGTCCGGAGAGCCTGCCGGCAATGCTGGCATCGCCGCTGCGCAGCACGATCAGCGTCAGCGCCAGGCTGAACGAGCCGCCCTGGCCCAGGCCGAGCAGGATAACCCCCGGCCAGTGCAGCGAGGTGGGGCCGATCAGCAGCAGCCACAGGCCGGTGCCGACCAGGCTCAGTACCAGCATCAGCGCCGGGCGCTGATCGAAGTGCAGGCGCGCCAGCCAGGGAGCAGCGATGGCAGAAATCAGCTGGACCAGCACCGACAGGCTCATCAGCCAGCCGGCCTCGCTTTCGCTGTAGCCCCTGACCACCAGCAGCGTCGGCAGCCAGCCAAAGACGATATAGGCCAGCGATGACTGGCTGCCCATGAACAGCATGACCTGCCAGGCCAGGGGCTGGCGCAGCAGGGCGCGGGTATGGCCGCGGGGCACGTTGGGTTGACGATCCGGCGCGGGCTGCGGCATTTTCCACCACCAGACCAGCAGGGCAGCCAGCGCCAGGCCGGCCCAGGACATCAGGCTGGCCGGCCAGCCGCCGAGCGCATTGGCCAGCGGGATGCTCAGTCCGGCGCCCAGGGCGCCGCCGAAGCACAGCGCCATGGTGTAGACGCCGGTCATCAGGTCGGCATTGCCGGCCAGCTCACGCTTGACCAGCGCCGGCAGCAGGGTGCCGGCAATGCCGATGGCGGCGCCGGCCAGCAGGGTGCCGGTGAACAGCGCCGGGGCAGTGGCCAGACCGCGCAGCGCAAGTCCGGCGGCCAGGATGATCAGTGCCAGCGCCAGGCTGCGCTCGATGCCCAGGCGGTAGGCCAGCCAGGGCGCAAGCGGTGCGAACAGGCCGAGGCACAGCACCGGCAGCGTGGTCAGCGACGACAGCATCAGCACCGACAGCTCGCCTTCGCGCTCGATGCGCGGCAGCAGGGGAGCGAGAGACGACAGCGCCGGGCGCAGGTTGAGGCCAACCAGCACCATCAGCGCGATAAAGGTCAGGCGGCCCGGCCGCTGCCGGCGGTGTGTGATGGGAAGCATGGCGGGCGGTCAGCTCATTTTACGCTCGGCGTCGGCGCGAACGCTGTCGAGCAGGGTGATGAACTGGACGTCGCCCGGGGCGTCCGCGCGGTCGACGCGCGCCACGCTGACCAGGCCCTTGTCGAGCCGGAGCTGGTCGAACACTTCCAGGGTGAGCTTTTCTACCGGCGCCCGGTCGCCGCTCATGGTGCCAGCGGCCAGGGTAAAGGTGGTCATCAGCGTGGCGCGCACCAGGGTCTTGCCTTCCTCGGCCAGCACCCGGCGAACGAACAGCCAGCCTTCGCAGGTGACGTGGTGCCCGCCCTCGTGGGGGCGCTGAAACAGGGTGCGATAGCAGGCGCGTTCGCCGGCGGCTTTCTCGGCCATGCTGCGATAGGCCTCGATCATCCGTGCGGAGGAAACGCCGGCCTCTTCGAGGCGCAACAGCGCGCCGCGGTGCTCGCGATCCAGCTGGGCCTGGCGTTGGAAGATCAGCCAGCGATGGTAGTCGTGAATCGGGTCTGACGACATCAAGGTTTCCCTTGCATGATCGATAACGGCCGGCAAGCCGGCCGCTATGCGGGGTGAAATGATAGGGATCAGGCCTGGCGACGGCCCTGGCCGCGGCGACGGCGGGGCGGACGCTGCTGCCCGTCGCCGCGGCCACCGCCCTGGTTGCGACCGCGCTGGCCCTGGCTTTGGCCGCGTCCACGACCGCCGCCGCGCCTGCCGCGGCCGTTCTCGATAGGCTCGGGCTTGGCGTTGGGGTCGGGTTCGAATCCCGGTTCGATATGCTTGACCAGGTCGCGCTTGATCAGCCGCTCGATGCCTTTCAGCAGGCCGTGCTCGTCGACGCACACCAGCGATACCGCCTGGCCATCCTTGCCGGCGCGTCCGGTGCGGCCGATGCGGTGGACATAGTCCTCGGCAACGTTGGGCAGCTCAAAGTTGACCACGTGGGGCAGCTCGTCGATATCCAGGCCGCGGGCGGCGATATCGGTGGCCACCAGCGTCTGCAGCTGGCCGGACTTGAAGGCGCCCAGCGCCCGGGTGCGCGCCGACTGGCTCTTGTTGCCATGAATCGCCATGGCCGAAATGCCGCGCTTTTCCAGGTGTTCGGCCAGGCGGTTGGCGCCGTGCTTGGTGCGGGTGAAGACCAGCACCTGATGCCACTGCCGGGTCTTGATGAGATGCGCCAGCAGCTCGCGCTTCTGCTCGCGATCCACCCGATAGACGGCCTGATCGACGCTCTCGGCGGTGGTGTTGCGCCGCGCGACTTCGATCATCGTCGGGCTGTCGAGCAGACGGTTGGCCAGCGCCTGAATCTCGTTGGAGAAGGTGGCCGAGAACAGCAGATTCTGACGCTTGGCCGGCATCATGGCCAGCAGCTTGCGGATGTCGTGGATAAAGCCCATGTCAAGCATGCGGTCGGCTTCGTCCAGCACCAGAATTTCTACGTTGGACAGCGAGATATGGCCCTGCTGCTGCAGATCGAGCAGGCGACCGGGCGTGGCGACCAGGATATCCAGCCCTTTGCGGATAGCGTCCACCTGGGGCTGCTGGCCGACGCCGCCGAAAATGACGTGAGATTTGAGCGGCAGCCGCTTGCCGTAGTCGTGCACGCTTTCGCCCACCTGGGCGGCAAGCTCGCGGGTAGGAGTGAGCACCAGTGCTCGAATGCTGCGCGCTGCAGGACGCGGCCCATCGGCCAGCCGCTGCAGCATCGGCAGGGTGAATCCTGCGGTCTTGCCGGTGCCGGTCTGGGCGCTGGCCAGCAGATCGCCGCCGGCGAGCACGGCAGGAATTGCCTGGCGCTGAATGGGCGTCGGGGTGTCATAGCCTTGCGCCTCGATGGCACGCAGCAGTTCGGCTCTCAGGCCGAGTTCGGAAAAGGACATGCAGTCTCCGCATCAACGCCCCGGCTCGCACCGACCAGAGTGTGGTCAGGCAGTCCCGGGCCGGGGCGAGGGAATGAAATTGGGATCACGGCAGGAGGGACTCGCAGTGCCGCGAATCCGCGCATTATGCCATAGCGTCAGCGCGCATGCAGCTAGCTTAGCCTGCTCGCTCCAGGGCTATTGCAGTTGATTTTGTGACTCGAAGCTGATCCGGCAACAGGTCTTCGAGGGGGCGCTGTGAACCCGTCCTTGGGCGCTTCCTACGCCATCCATGGCGTAGAACCCCCTCTTCGACCTGTTCCCGGCGCTTCTCGTTGCATCTAATTGCGATTCCTTGCCTGCTCGCTGATCTCGTCGGCCAGCCGGTCCAGGCCCTCGGCCAGCGCTCTGACCAGCGCCGGGTAGCCGTCGGCTTCCAGCGGCGTTTTGAACGCGAAGCGGCGGTGGGCCAGCGGCTCACCCCGGGCGTCGCGCAGCTGCCAGCGGCCGGCGACGACGGCGTGCCCCGAGCGATGTCCCTGGAAACGGTCGATGTCCACCCGCAGGCTCAGCGCCGGCGTTTCGCCGTCGAGGGCGGGGTCGAGCAGCACGCGGTGCTGCGGCAGCCGGCTGGCCAGGCGATCTCTCAGCCCGCGCTCCAGCTGGGCGGCCAGCGGTTCGGCCCACTGATGGCTGCCGGCTTCCCGCAGGCGCACGTCGTCGAGCTGAAAGACAATGCCCTTCACATCAAGAAAGGGCGCCAGGCGCAGCGTGCGCAGGACCAGCGGCGGGGCCTCTTCGCCGGCGCCAGCGCTGTGCTGTGCGCCGGTTTCAGGCGTGTCCTGCACCGGCAGCATATAGGTGCTGGGCGGTGTGGCGCTGCTGGCACAGCCGGCCAGCAGGGCGCTGCACAGCAGCGCCGTCAGCAGGCGAGATAGCCTCATGGCGGGGTCCTCGAGCCGGGGGTGCGCGGTATCGGGTCGTCGGCTTTGGGGCCTTCGAAAATCAATGCGCGGGGGTCTTCGCTGATCTTGCGCGCTGCCGGCTGGGCGTCGCGCATCAGGCGCTTGACCTCGCTCAGGGTCTGGGTCAGCTCGCGGTAGGCCTCGGAGCGCGGCGAAAGGCCTTGCAGGGTGGTCTGCAGGTCGCGCAGCGTGGCGTTGAGCGTGGCCGGCAGCTGGCGGGTCTGCTCATCGCCGAGCAGGTTGCGCAGCTCGGCGGTCAGCTCGTCGAGCTGTCTGAGCATCGCTTCGGAGGACTGCAGGTTGCGGTCCAGGCTTGCCAGTATCGGTTCAACCTCGAGGCCATTGAGCTTGTCGAGCAGGGCGGTGACCTGCGACTGGATCTGCGCCAGCCCGCCCGAGGCCGTGGGAAATACCGGAGTATTGGCAAAGGTTTCGGCGCTGTAGTCGCCGGCGCGCTGCTCGTCAAAGGTAATGTCGACGAACAGCGCGCCGGTCAGCAGATTGCCGCTTTTCAACGAGGCGCGCAGTCCGCCATCGAACAGCCGCTCGAAGCGCTCCTGCCAGTCTGCCAGCACAGGCGCGTCCTTTGCGGCGAGGCGTTCGGGTTCGATATGGATCAGCACAGGAATAGCCAGGCGGTCACGCCCCTCGGGCTGGGGCGCATCAAACTGCCAGGGCACGCTTTCCACGGTGCCGATGCGAACGCCGCGAAACTCCACCGGCGCGCCGCGCGACAGCCCGCGCACGCTGTCTTCGAACAGCAGCACGTATTCGAGATAGCGCTCGAAATTGCCCTCCTGGGC
>DATHXP010000345.1:0-4119 GCA_035459605.1 Halomonas sp.
TTGCGCACGTAGATGACCGGTTCGCCGCCGCGCGCGTAGCCGTGGCGAGTCTTTTCGTACCACTCGCGCTTTTGCAGCAGCGGCAGGGTGTCGCGCACGTCGTTCCACCGATCCGGGTCGCCGCCGCGCGCTTCGGCCAGCTTGCGAGCGTCGTAAAGGTGGCCCAGGCCGACGTTGTAGGCGGCCAGCGCCATATAGAGGCGGTCCATGCCGGTGATGGATTCGGGCAGACGATCCTGGATGCTGCGCAGGTAGCGGGCGCCGCCGTCGATACTCTGAATCGGGTCCAGGCGGTTGTCGATGCCCAGGTCGCTGGCGGTGGGCAGGGTCAGCATCATCAGCCCGCGCACCCCGGTGGGTGAGGTGGCGTCGGGCCGCCAGTGGGACTCCTGATAGCCCACCGCCGCCAGCAGCTTCCAGTCGAAGCCATAGTTGCGCGCGGCCTCCTGGAACAGGTCGGCGTAGGCCGGCAGCCGGTCATAGACGTGGCCGATAAAGGTGCGCGCGCCGACATATTCCAGGTAGTTGTCGCGGCCCAGATAGTGCGTCTGCAGCTGCTCGAGCTCGCCGCTGACCTGCAGCGCCTCAAGGAAGCGATTGACCTCTTTCAGCAGATCAAGTCCGTTCTCCCGGGGGATGGCCCAGGCCAGTGACTGCGGCTTACCCAGCGGAAAGCCGTCTTCCACCTCGGGAAAGAACAGCCGGTTGATGCGAAATTGATGTTCGAACACCACGGCCGCATCGAGGTGGCCGCTGGCGACCTGGCCAAGCAGTGCCGCCACTTCGATGTTGGCGGACTCCTTCCAGCTCAGGCTGGGGTGCTCGCGCTGCAGCTCGCGCATCACCAGGTCGCTTCCGGTGCCGCTCAGGGTGCCGATCTGCAGGCCGTCGAGGTCGTCGAGCGTCTTCGGCGGCGGCAGGCCGCGGCGGTAGACCAGCAGCGGCTGCAGCGGCATGATCGGCCGGCTGAACATCACTCCATCCAGGGTCGGATCCAGGGGCAGGGCGGCGGCGCCCAGGTCCCCCTCCTGGCGTACGGCGTCGAGCACGCCGTCGACGCGGTGGCTGGCATCCAGCGCCAGGCTCACCCCCAGGAAGTCGGCCAGGCGACGCACCAGGTCGTACTCGAAGCCGGTGGGGCCCTGGCGGCCCTCGTAATAGGTAGTTGGCGTATTGCGGGTATGCACGCTGAGAAACTCACGCGCCATGATCTCTGCAAGCCCCTTGTCGGGTGCAGAAGGCGGCAGCACCGGCGCCAGCGACAGCAGCAGGGCGATGCTCAGCGTGAGATAGCCACGACGATAGCGATCGAGGTGGACGATCAGCGATAGCAGCATGGGATAGTGAGTTGACGTAGGAGCTTTACCTTACCCAGCCAAGGGGCCGCTGTCATCAGCCCCCGTTTCTTCGGCAGACTCGATTTCTCGGTGGCGGTGCTTTCCAGTATCATATGCCCTCGTTGCCGCCGGCTGCGGCCCCTCATCACTCCGCTTGATTCCAGAGGCCCGAGGATATGCTCGAACTGCGAGGTGCGCCCGCACTGTCCGCCTTCCGTCATGCCAGGTTGCTGGCCGACCTGCGCGACGCCGTGCCGGAAGTCGATGCGCTCAGCGCCGATTACCTGCACTTCATCGACCACGACGGCGAACTCACCGGCGACGAGCATGTCCTGCTCGAGCGCCTGCTGGACTACGGTCAGCGCCGTGAGGCCGAAGTAGAGCATCAGGGCGGGCAGCTGTTTTTAGTCGTGCCACGCATCGGCACCCAGTCGCCGTGGTCGTCCAAGGCCACCGATATCGCCCACAGCTGCGGGCTGGGCAAGATTCGCCGGCTGGAGCGCGGCATCGCCTACCGGGTGAGCTTTGCCGGTGCGATGAGCGAGCAGGCCTTCGAGGCCACGGCGGCGCTGCTGCACGACCGCATGACCGAGGCCGTGCTCTATAACAGCAGCGATGCCGCGCAGCTGTTCGCCCACCATGAGCCCGCGCCGCTGGGCAGCGTGGACCTGCTGGGCGGTGGCCGCGCCGCGCTTGCAGCCGCCAACGCCGCGCTGGGGCTGGCGCTGGCCGAAGATGAGATCGACTATCTGTGCGAGGCCTTCGAAGGGCTCGGGCGCAATCCCAGCGACGTCGAGCTGATGATGTTTGCCCAGGCCAACTCCGAGCACTGCCGGCACAAGATCTTCAACGCCGACTGGGTGATCGATGGCGACGCTCAGCCGCACTCGCTGTTTGGCATGATCAGAAACACCCACGCCCAGTCGCCGGAGAATATCCTCTCGGCCTACAGCGACAACGCCGCGGTGATACGCGGCAGCGACGCCGGGCGCTTCTTCGCCGCGCCGCTGACCGGCAGGGCCGCCGAGCGGGCCGTCTACGCCACCCACCAGGAGCCGGTGCACATCCTGATCAAGGTGGAGACCCACAACCACCCGACCGCCATCGCGCCTTTCCCCGGTGCGGCCACCGGCTCCGGCGGCGAGATTCGCGACGAGGGCGCCACCGGCGTCGGCGGCAAGCCCAAGGCGGGACTGACCGGCTTCACGGTGTCCAACCTGCGCATCCCCGAATTCGTTCAGCCGTGGGAGGCGTTCGACTACGGCAAGCCCGAGCGCATCGTCTCGGCACTTTCGATCATGCTGGAAGGTCCGATTGGCGGCGCCGCCTTCAACAACGAGTTCGGTCGCCCCAATCTGGCCGGCTACTTCAGAAGCTACGAGCAGGACGCCATGGGCGCCGGCGGCATCGAGCGGCGCGGCTATCACAAGCCGATCATGATCGCCGGCGGCTACGGCAACATCCGCGATAATCATGTGCTCAAAGGCGAGATTCCCGTGGGCGGCAAGCTGATCGTGATGGGCGGGCCGGCAATGCTGATCGGACTGGGCGGCGGGGCGGCGTCGTCGATGGCCTCGGGCAGCTCGAGCGCCGATCTCGACTTCGCCTCGGTGCAGCGCGAAAACCCCGAGATGGAGCGTCGCGCCCAGGAGGTCATCGACCGCTGCTGGGCGCTGGGCGACGCCAACCCGATCCGCTTCATTCACGACGTCGGCGCCGGCGGGCTGTCCAATGCCCTGCCCGAGCTGGTCAAGGACGGCGAGCGCGGCGGGCGCTTCGAGCTGCGCGCGATCCCCAACGCCGAGCCGGGCATGAGCCCGCTGGAAATCTGGTGCAACGAGGCCCAGGAGCGCTACGTGCTGGCCGTGGCGCCTGAGGACATGGCCACCTTCGAGGCGCTGTGCCGGCGCGAGCGCTGCCCCTATGCGGTGGTGGGTGAAGCTACCGAGGCGCACCATCTGGAGGTCAACGACGGCCATTTCGACAGCCGCCCGGTGGACCTGCCGATGAGCGTGCTGTTCGGCAAGCCGCCCAGGATGCTGCGCGAGTTCGAGCGCGAAGAGATCGAGCTCTCCGGCGTGATGCTCGACAACCTCGACCTGCGCGAGGCCATGGAGCGGGTGCTGCGCCTGCCCGCCGTGGCCTCCAAAAGCTTTCTGATCACCATCGGCGATCGCTCCATCACCGGCATGGTGGCGCGCGATCAGATGGTCGGTCCCTGGCAGGTGCCGGTGGCGGATGTGGCAGTGACCACCGCCACCTTCGACACCCACGCAGGCGAAGCCATGGCCATGGGCGAGCGTCCGCCGGTGGCGCTGATCAGCCCGGCGGCCAGCGCCCGGCTGGCGGTGGCCGAAACCATCACCAACCTGGCCGCCGCGCCCATTGCCAGGCTCGGCGATATCAAACTCTCGGCCAACTGGATGAGCGCGGCCGACCACGTCGGCGAGAACCAGGCGCTGTATGACGCCGTGCACGCCGTGGGCATGCAGCTGTGCCCTCAGCTTGGCATCGCCGTGCCGGTGGGCAAGGACTCCATGTCCATGCGCACCGCCTGGCGGGAGACGGGCGCCGAGGGCGAGGTGGAAGACAAGAGCGTGACCTCGCCGCTGTCGCTGGTGATCACCGGCTTTGCGCCGGTCACCGACGCCATGCGCACCCTGACCCCGCAGATCCGCATGGACCAGGACGAGTCCGACCTGATCCTGATCGACCTGGGCCACGGCAGGAACCGCCTGGGCGGCTCGGCGCTGGCCCAGGTCTACGGCCAGGTGGGCGATGA
>DATHXP010000346.1:0-1936 GCA_035459605.1 Halomonas sp.
CGGCCTGCGCCCCGGCGACGTTATTCTGACGATCAACGGCCAGTCCACCATTGACCCGCGGCGCACCATGACCGATATCGCGCGCGTCGCGCCGGGCACGCAGATCCCGGTCGTCGTGATACGCGCCGGCGAGCGCCTGGAGGTCATGCTCGAGGTCGCCGAGCGCCCCACGCCGGCCGGGCTAAAGGCTCGCCGGAAGGACGCCGACAGGTAAGTACCCTTGTATCGCGGCCGGGCGCTTGCGCTGTCAGCCAAATCCCGGCTGACCCTGCGAACCTCCACGCCACGCTGGTCAAGCGCTTGCTCAACGGGGCGCAGTTGGGTCGCCGTTCGCCCGCACTGGCAAAGCCCGACAGGACTGGCACGTCGCCGTCAACTAGCGAGCGATAGTCCGGGCTGCGACTGATTGGCGACTATACTGGCTGACACTCACGCCTCTGCTGTTCTCTTCTGCCGCTATTCCTGATGTTGCATGCAGCGCTTTGTCTTGCGTTTCATTGATCCGGTACATTTGGCGGCTTGTAATCATCATCCCCATGCTGCGCCAAGGCCCGCTGCGCTTCCTTTTCTATGGCATCCAGCGCCTCTTGCGGTACTTGGTAACGGAACTGCTTGCGCCGGTTCTTTGACAATCGTCCTTGATTGCTCAGGCATATCATGACTAGTCGCGCCAGGTCGCTGCCGCGGATATCAAAGCGCGCATCCACCGCACGATACACGCTGTCGAAACAGGCCAGATAGCGCGTCTCCTTCTTCAGGTCTTCTTCCAACGCTGCCTGGGCCATTTTCAGCGTAAATGCTACGGCCTGGGTGGCATCCCAATAGCGATATAACGCCTCGCTGCCGTTGAACTGAAAATCATGGTGATCTGCATCGATCCAGCTGACTCGCCAGTGCTCACGTGCAGGCTTTGAAAAGTCTTCCAGCGCGGCCAGATAGTCTGTTTCATGGCGTTTCATGGCCACCGAAATAGGCAACAGATGACCACGCTTCAGCGCCCCGGCGCGGCATAGCGCATGATGAACGAGAAAACGCGAGATACGCCCGTTGCCGTCCATGAAGGGGTGCAACAGCACAAAGCCAAACGAGACCACGGCCGCCACCACCAGCGCTGGCACAGTACCGCTCGACTCGGCAGATTCAACTGATTCATTGGCAGGAAGAGTATTAACCCATTCCATCAGCGCCTCCATGAGCTCAGCGCAAAGCTCAGGCGGCGGTGGCAGATAGCTGACGCCTATCGCCCCGGCAAGGCCGTTATGCAGATAGTTCTGCTGGTGGCGAAACGCCGCTGCCTTGTCGAAAGGATTGCTGACCGTGCCATTCTGCAGCTCGACCAGATAGCCTTCGTCCAGCGGCTTGCCGTCATGCGCCTGCCGCAGCAGCTGCATGAAGCGCTGCTGCTTGTCCGGTGACGGCGACTCACGCTCGATGGCAAAAGAGGACTGGGTTTCACTGAGATAGGCCCACTGAATGGCGCGATCGAGCATGCCGGGTGGCAATCCATCCATGAACGCTCGCGCCTGGGCCAGAATGTCGGCCTCCAGCAGCGCCTCAATCTCCGAGGTGCGACGGACAACGGCACAGTAGCGCAGGCTACCCAGGCCGTTGAAGTCGATGCGCCAGCGTCGACACCGTACGGCGGGACCTGTCACATAGCATTCAGGGTCGAACAGAGGCGCGACACGACCGCGTACGTCAGGCTCAATGGGCAAGGCACCCACAAACGCCTCGAACAGATAGCCCAACCGGCGCAGATAAACACCGTTGGGCGAGGCCCGAATGGCCTGCAGCAGGTCATCCAGTGGCAAGTATGGCAAGGCCGCAGCCAGAATGGCCAGGTCCACGCCTTCATGCTTGAGCGCAAAGAGCAGGTGCGAAAGCAGGCTGCCATCCGGTGCCCGCTCCGCCGGCACCGCCAGCTCACCTTCCAGTT
>DATHXP010000347.1:0-2967 GCA_035459605.1 Halomonas sp.
CCGCGCGACGACGAGGGCGAGGTGATGGACGTGGAGGCATTTCAGGAGCTTCCCGAAGAGCGTCGCAAGGCCATTCAGCGCATCATCGCAGCCCTGCAGGAGAAGCTGCAGAAAGCGGTCCAGCAGATGCCGCGCTGGCGCAAGGAGGTGCAGGAGCGCATTCAGGAGCTCAACGAGGAGATGGCCGCGGCCTCGGTGGGGCCGCTGCTCGAGGAGCTGCGCGAGGCCTATCGCGACCACCCCCGAGCGGTCGAACACGTCAACGCCATCCAGAAGGACGTGACCGAGAACGTCAATGCGCTGATCAGCCAGGAGGCGCCCGGCAACGGCTCCATGGCATCGGTCTTCAGCCGTTATCAGGCCAACCTGCTGGTGGACAACGCCGAGCAGCAGGGCGCACCGGTGATCTACGAGGACATGCCGACCTATCAGCAGCTGGTGGGGCGGGTGGAGCACCAGGTGCATCAGGGCGCGCTGCTGACCGACTTTCGCCTGATTCGGAGCGGCGCGCTGCACCGCGCCAACGGCGGCTATCTAATCCTCGACGCCGTCAAGGTGCTGACCCAGCCCTTCGTGTGGGAGGGCCTCAAGCGTGCCCTCTACGGTGCGCGGGTCAAGATCGAGTCCCTGGAGCAGCTCTATAGCCTGGCCAGCACGGTGTCCCTGGAGCCCGAGCCCATGCCGCTGGACCTCAAGGTCGTGCTGATCGGCAATCGCATGCTCTATTACCTGCTGTGCGCCTACGATCCGGACTTCCTGGAGCTGTTCAAGGTGCAGGCGGACCTCGAGGAAGACGTGCAGCGCGACGCGGACACTCAGCAGCTCTACGCGCGCCTGTTTGCCACCCTGGCCCGGGAGGCCAGTCTCAAGGCCCTGGGGCGCGACGCCGTGGCGCGGCTGATCGAGCATGCCAGCCGGCTGGCCGACGACAGCGAGCGGCTGTCCGTGCATCGGCGCGCCTTCCGCGATCTGCTGCGCGAGGCGAACTACTGGGCCGCCGAGGCGGGAAGCGATCGCATCGGCGCCGCGCACGTGCAGCAGGCCATCGATCAGCAGATCTATCGCGCCTCGCGGGTGCACGAAAGCCTGGAGCGCTCGATCCTGCGCGACATCATGCTCATCGACACCGCCGGGGAGGCGCTGGGTCAGGTCAACGGCCTGTCGGTGATCCAGCTCGGCGGCCATGCTTTCGGGCGCCCCTCCCGCATCACCGCCACGGCGCGGCCCGGGCGCGGCGGCCTGGTGGATATCGAACGCGAGGCCAAGCTGGGCGGTAACATCCACTCCAAGGGGGTGATGATCCTGTCGCGCCTGCTGGCCTCGCGCTACGCCGGCGAATCGGCGCTGTCGCTGTCGGCGAGCCTGGCCTTCGAGCAGTCCTACGGCATGGTCGACGGCGACAGCGCCTCGGTGGCGGAGTTCTGCGCCCTGCTCTCGGTGCTTGCCGAGACGCCGCTGCGCCAATCCCTGGCGGTGACCGGTTCCGTCAACCAGCACGGGCAGGTGCAGGCGGTGGGCGGCGTCAACGAGAAGATCGAGGGGTTTTTTGATATCTGCCGGGCCCGGGGGCTGGACGGCAGCCACGGCGTTCTGCTGCCCAAAGCCAACGCGGTGCACCTCATGCTGCGCGGCGATGTGGTCGAGGCGGTGCGCGCCGGACAGTTCAGGGTCTATGCGATCGATAGCGTCGATGAGGCCATCGGGCTGCTGACCGGTCTCGTTCCCGGCGAGCGCCAGGCGGACGGCTCCTTCCCCGCCGACACCCTCAACCGGCGCGTCGCCGATCGCCTGGGCGAATTCGCCGAAATCGGCCGCCGGCACAGCAACGGCGACACTCGACAGGATGCCAAGCGCGATGACGATGCATAACGATGAGCGCCTGACCGCGCGGCGCGTTGTGGTGCTGCTCGACGGCAGCCGCCGCGCCCAGCGCCTGCTCGACGAGGCCGCGCGGCTGGCCAAGCGCGAAGACGCGGAGCTCGTGGGCCTGTTTGTCGAGGATACCGAGCTGCTGCGGGCCGCCAGCCTGCCCTTCGGCGGCGAGATCGGCCTGGTGTCGGGAAGTCTGCGCACGGTGGCGCCGGAGACGCTGGAACGCCGCCTGCGCCAGCAGGCGCAGCAACTCCAGGCGCTGCTCGCCGCCGCGGCGGGTCGCCATGCGCTGCGTTGGCGACTCGAGGTCAACCGCGACCGGCTCGAGGCAGCGGCCCTGGCCGCCACCGTGGCGGACGACCTGCTGGTGGTCTATCGGGCCGGCTGGCGGCATCCCCCCGAAGGCGGCTTCGCCAGTCGCACCCTCAGCCGCATGCTCGGCGCCGCCCGCTGCCGGGTGGTGATGGTCGGCGAGCGACCCGCGGCGGGCGCTCGGCCCGTTGTGGTCTTTCACACACCCGGGGAGGCCGGCCAGCGCGCCATGAACGAAGCGCTGCGCCTGGCGCGAATCACGCACCAGCAGCTGCTGGTGCTGCTGCCCGGCAGCGGCGAACAAGACGACCGCACCCGGGCGGCCATCGAAGCCTGGGGCGCGCGGCGGGGGCTAGAGCCGCGCTGTATCGCCTTCCAGGGAGAAGGCGTCGCGTCGCTCGTCGCGCTGCTTGGAAGGGAGCGCGCCGGCGCGCTGGTGCTGCCCCGTGAGCATGCGCTGCTGCGCGGCGCGGCAGGCGAGCGGCTGCTGGAAGAGAGCGCTGCCGCGCTGATCGTCGTTCCCTGAGGTTCGCGCGTACCGAAACGGCTGACCGTGACGGGCTGCCGGCCGCTCAAAGCAACACTGTTAACGAGGAAGGCATCATGACACGACGGGTGAAACTGGTGATTCTGGGCGCCGGCACGGCGGGGCTGACCGCGCTGAGCGAAGCGCGGCGCTATACGGACGACGTGCTGCTGATCAACGCCGGCCCCTACGGCACGACCTGCGCGCGGGTCGGCTGCATGCCGTCGAAGGCGCTGCTCGAGATCGCCCACGCCTAC